>JBMNOD010000021.1:0-44031 GCA_050942875.1 Kiritimatiellia bacterium | reverse complement strand
AGTGGTTACCATGCCACCTGCTGTTTCACATCATACCTCAACGTGCGGCAGTCTTCAAAGCCCCGTATACACGGTTCCTGTCAGATCGCCACCCACATTACCAACACAAAGACGCAGGCGACGCGGCATCGGTGGAGGTTTTTGATCTAAACACACGGGCACGGAGACACAGAGAGGGGTTGGTTTTGAATTTGGCATCAGGAATGCCTCCATGTTTCATGGAAACTCAAGGAAGCATGTTGCGATTCTGACACACACCCTTTCACAACCCCGTCATTCGTAATTTCGTAATTTCGTAATTTCCTGAACCCTGAACCCTATTGCGGGCGCTTCAGCGCCCGCAAGGCGAGGCGGCGGAAGACCGACGTCTCGTCCTTGACATATTTCGAGCCACGCGTGATCTTGCAGAGGCTCAAGCCAAGATCCTTGGCGATCGCTCGCTGCGGAACGCCGTCCAGGAGCTGCTTCATGAGAAGCCAGCGCAGCGCAATGTCCCGGCATTCGGCCGGCGTGCAAAGTTCGTCGAAGAAGCGGCGGATTTCCTCGGCGCTCTTCAATGAGCGGAAAGCCTCGGCGACTTCCATCATGCTGGCTTCGTCGATTTCAACAGGCTTCCGCTTCTTCATTTTCCTTGACACAAGGGCGGCGCGAGCCGCCTCAACTGCCAACCCCCGCCACGCCAAAGCGCGGCGGGGTGGCAAAACGACTACCCAAGCATCCGGTAGAGGATGCCGGCCACGACAGCCGATCCAATCACGCCGGAGACGTTCGGACCCATGGCATGCATGAGCAGGAAGTTCGACGGATCGTATTCCTGGCCGACCTTGTTCGAGACGCGGGCGGCCATCGGCACGGCGGAGACGCCGGCGGAGCCGATGAGTGGATTGATCTTCTCCTTCGAGAAGAAGTTCATGATGCGCGCCATCCAGACGCCGCCCATCGTGCCCACCGCAAAGGCGCAGAGGCCGAGCAGCAGGATGCCGAGCGTCTCAAGCGTGAGGAACTTCTCGGCGGCCAGCTTGGAGCCCACGGAAAGGCCCAGGCAGATCGTGACGATGTTCATGAGGGCGTTCTCCATCGTGTCGGCGATGCGGTCGACGACCTTGCACTCGCGGGCGAGGTTGCCGAACATCAGCGCGCCCATCAGCGGGACGGCGGAGGGCAGAAGAAGACCGCAAAGCAGGATCACGACGAGCGGGAAGACGACCTTTTCGATCTTCTTCACGTCGCGGAGCTGCTTCATCTTGATCTTGCGCTCGGCGTCGGTCGTGCAGAGCTTCATCAGCGGCGGCTGGATGATCGGCACAAGCGCCATGTACGAATACGCGGCCACGGCGATGGCGCCGAGGAGGTCCGGGGCGAGCTTGGTGGTGAGCCAGATCGCCGTCGGGCCGTCCGCGCCGCCGATGATGCCGATGGAGGCGGCGTCCTGGAGCGAGAAGTTGATGCCGGGGACGAACGCGGAGAGAGTCACGGCGCCAATCAGCGCAAAGAAGATGCCGAGCTGGGCGGCGGCGCCGAGCAGGCACGTCTTGGGATTCGCGATCAGCGGGCCGAAGTCGGTCATCGCGCCCACGCCCATGAAGATGATGATCGGGAAGAGGCCGGAGTCCACGCCGAAGCTGAAGAGGTAGTAAAGAAAGCCACCGGGAGAGATGGTCGCCGACGCGATCTGCTCCGCCGTCATCTTGCCGACGCCGAGCATCTCGGGCGTCGTCACGCCCGCGAAGGGGATGTTGGCGAGCAGGCCGCCCATGCCGATGGGCAGCAGCAGCAACGGCTCGAACCCCTTGACGATCGCCAGGTAGATGAGGATCAGGCAAATGGGGATCATGATCATCTGCCCCACGCCATAGGGAACGCCGCCGAGAATCTCGACCTCGTGCCCCGGGACGTACTGGCCGTCCTTGCGGGTGTAGCCTTTCGTGATCCAATCCGGCGCCTCGCGGAGCATGAAGCCGTAGATGCCCGTGTCCTGCCAGATGTTCTTGGCGCGGACGAGCAGCTCTTCCGTGCTCAAATGGCCGTCGGCAACGGCATCCTGCGCCTGCGGGGCGTCCGGCAGTTCGACGTCGACGTCCATGACGGGGGCGCTGAGCGCAAAACCGGCGAGCACGGCCACGCCAAGGAGGGAAAGGAGAAGTTTTTTCATGGCTGTTGTGGTTTCTTTCAGGCTAGACAATGGAGAAGAGCGGATCGCCCGTGGCGACCTTGTCGCCGGCGGCCACCGAAAGCGCAACGGTGCCGTTGGACGGCGCCTTGACGGGGATTTCCATCTTCATCGCCTCGAGGACGAGGACGTCGTCGCCCGTGGCGACCGTCGCGCCGTTGGCGACGTTCAGGCGCAGGACGAGACCGGGGACGGGGGCCGCGACCGCTTCGCCGCCGGCAACAGGCGCCGGAGCGGCAGCCGCAGGCGCATCGTCCTCTTCCACAGGCTCAGCCGCCGCCGCGACGGGCGCGGGAGCCGAAACAAACGTGGCGCCAACGGAGAAGAGCGGATCATCCGTGGAAACCTTGTCGCCGGCGGCGGCGAAAAGCGAGACGACGCCATCGCAGGGGGCCTTGACGGGGATCTCCATCTTCATCGCTTCAAGCACGAGCACTTCGTCGCCCCTGGCAACCGTCGCGCCGTCCGCGACGCTCACGCGCAGCACGAGGCCCGGAACCGGGGAGCCAACCATCTCGCCGCCCGTGGCGGCCGGGGTAGCGGCCGCCGAAGCCACGACCGGGGCGGCCTTCGCGGCCTGGATGCCCTCCTGGACGTTCACGGCATAGCGGACGCCGTTGACGATGGCGGCGGCGTCGCCTGCGAGCTGCACCGCGTAGGGCGTGCCGTTCACGCTGACCGTGAACTCGTTGCCACCGCTCGCTTCAGCGGCCTTCGGCCTCGCCAAGGCGCCCTTGCGAACGCCGTTGGGGGCGTTCTTCGGATCCTTGAGGAAGTGGATGCCCTTCTCCTGGCAGCACGCGGCGATGAAGACGTTCTCGTCCGTGATCGGCAAATGGGCGTCCTTGAGCATCTGCTCGGCCGCGGCGCGGCTCTTCTTCGGATCGGCGTCCGTGTCTTCGAGCACCGTCTTCGTGGTGGGTTCGAGACCAAGCTGCTCGGCGGCGATCTTGACGATCTCGGGATCGGGCTCGACCGGCGTGCGGCCGAAATAGCCAAGGACCATCTTGCCGTAGCCCGGCGCGATTTTCTTCCACTTGCCGAACATGACGTTGTTCATCGCCTGCTGGACGTAGAACTGGGAGACCGGCGTGACCGAGGTGCCGAAGCCGCCGAGGCGGACCGCGTCGTACATCTCGTGGATCATGTCGTCGTACTTGTCCATCAAATCGTTGTCGCGCATCATCTGCGTGTTGGCCGTGAGGGCGCCGCCGGGCATCGGCGACCAGATGATGACGGGGTTGGACGCCAGGGCCTCGGGCGGCAGGAAGTAGTCCGCCATGCATTCCTTGAAGACGTTCTCGGCCTTGCGCACCTTGTCGATGTCGATCCCCAGGTCGAAATCGCTGTCGCGAAGCGCGTGCCAGAGCGTGATGATGTCGGGCTGGCACGTGCCGCCGGAGACGGGCGCCATCGACACGTCGACGCCGTCCGCGCCGGCCTCGAGGGCGGCGAGGTAGCAGGTCAGGCCGTTGCCGGCCGTCTCATGCGAGTGGTACTGGATGTGGATCTTGTCGCCCAGGAGCTTGCGGGCGAGCTTGACCGTGTTGTAGGCGACGCGCGGCGGCGTGGTGCCCGAGGCGTCCTTGAAGCAAAGGCGCTCGAAGGGGATGCCGGCGTCGAGGATCTTCTTCACGCGGTCGGCGTAGAACTCGGGCGTGTGGGCGCCGCGGCTGTCGACGCCCGGGGGCAGGCCCATGAGGGTCACGGTGACCTCGTGAACCAGGCCGGCGTCGTGGATGCATTGGCCGGACCAGCGGAGGTTCTCCACGTCGTTGAGGGCGTCGAAGTTGCGGATCGAGCTGATCCCGTGCTTCTTGAAGAGCTCGGCGTGCAGCTTGATCATGTCGGAGGACTGCGAGTCGAGACCGACGACGTTCACGCCGCGGGAGAGCGTCTGAAGATCCGCGTCGGGGCAGACGCGGCGGAACTCGTCCATGACGTCGAACGCATCTTCCTGGCAGTAGAAGTAGCAGGACTGGAAGCGGGCGCCGCCGCCGGCCTCGAACCAGCGCATGCCGGCCTTGTACGCCGCTTCGACTGCAGGCATGAAGTCCTTGGAAAAAACACGCGCCCCGTAGACGGACTGGAATCCGTCGCGGAACGCGAGGTTCATGAATTCAACGCGTTTTTTAGACATGAAGAAGTACTCTTGAATGGATGTGGAATGTGAAAAGGAATTGTGGAACGTCTACTTTACTTGCCTGTTTACTTGCCAGCGCGCTTGTGTGCCGCGGCGATCGCGACGGCGATGGCGGGATTCGCCGCAGGCTTCGCCTTCGGCGCAGAAGCCGCTTTGGGTTCCGGATCAGGCAGAATGTGGCAGATTTTCGGGGCAATGGACTCAAAAGCCGTCACAACATAAACGAGGAGAGCCAGGAAAATGAAAACCGCGATCATGCCGGTGACCATGAGAATGAAGCCTTGATTGATGATAGCCATTGATGTGTCCCCAATTGTTGTTAAAAAAACGTTGCCGCTACAGTGTACTGAATCTGACGAGGAATAACAAGGAAAAGTTTATGTGTTGAAGATGAAAGATGAGTTGTTAAAAGCGTGGAACGAAGGATTTGCGGTAGGGACGCGCCCCAAAAAACAGCGCCCCAAAAAAAGTTGCGCGCATACCTTGACTTTCAATCCGCAGAATGGTACATTGCCTGATTCAAATGTTCTTTTAACCCAACCCGCAACCGAAGGAAAACACGTGAGTGTCTTAGACGATTTGTCAGCATTGCAAGAACTCGACGGAGAGATCAGGGAGCTGGAACGCCAGGTCAACGACATCCCCGTCCGGCGAGAGCAGGAGATCCAGAAGCTGACGACGGAACAGGACGATCTCAACCGGGCGCGCGAAGAAGTCAACCGGCTGATCCTCGAAGCCCGCGCCGATGAAATGACGATCTCGGAGATCAAGGAAACCATCACCCGCTACCGCACGCAGCAGATGTCGCTCAAGACGAACGCCGAATACGCTGCGATGAACTCCCAGATCGCCCAGGCCGAGGAAGCCGAAAAGGCCGCCGAAGCCAAGCTCGCCGAGGACAAGGCGAAGATCCCCGTCGCCGAAGCCGCCGCCGCCGACTTCCAGGCGGCCTACGACGCCGCCAAGTCCGAAGTCGACGCCTACGTCGCCGACCTCGACGCGCGCCTCGCTGAAACGCAGCAGCGCCTCGACGACGCCCGCCAACGCCGCGCCGCCATGGCCGCGCCGCTCGACGTCCCCGCCACGCGCAAGTTCTTGATGTACTACGAACGGCTCCGCAAGAGCCGCTGGCCCGTGCTGATCCAGCTCGACGCCGGCGTTTGCACCGGATGCCACATGCAGCTCCCCCCGGCCAAACAGCAGGACACCGTGAGAAACGCTGGTTTCGCAGCCGACCCGGCCAAGATGACCATCGTCTCCTGCGACTTCTGCGGTCGGATGATCTACTGACGGTTTCAACTTCCTTCAATGTGTCGGTCCGGTGGACGACGGATCGCTGCGCGGCGGGCAGCCGTTCGCACAGAGGAAAGTCCGGACTCCACAGGGCAGGGCTTCCTGGTGTAATGCCGGGAGGGGCGCGGGCAAACCGCGCCGACGGACAGTGCCACAGAAAACAAACCGCCGGCTTCGGCCGGCAAGGGTGAAAAGGCGGTTTAAGAGACCACCGTGCGGGCCGGCAACGGCTCGCGCAAGGCAAACCCAGCCTGGAGCAAGATCAAATAGGGGGCGTTCGCATGGCCCGTGCAAGCCGCCCGCCGCAAGGCAACGGCAGCGCCCCGGGTTGATTGCTTAGATGAATGATCCGAACCGCCCGCAAGGGCGGAGACAGAATCCGGCTTATGAATCCACCGGCCCGACACTCCCCATCTTCCAAACTCTGCAACGCCGCCGCCGCCGCGATCGTCGTCGCGACCGTCGCGCTCGCGGCGCTTGCCGTCGTTCGCCTGCAACGCCCCGCCGTGCCCCCCCCCGCCCTGCCCTCCGCCACGGCGCCCGCCGAACCGCAGCCCGGCGCCTTCGAGGCCATCGCCCAGGTCATGGCCCCCTCCCCCGACGCCGCGCGTCCCGGCGAGCTGGCGCGCCGCTTCCGCCTCGCCGGCACCATCTTCGGCATGTCCAACACCGGCGCCGACGAACCCGTCGCCATCCTCGACGACCGGATCAACGTCACCCAAAGCCTCGTCACGCGCTCCCAGGAGGTCGTCCCGGGCGTCGTCCTCTCCCAGGTGCGGACCGACTCCGTCGTCCTCAGCGGCCCCGCCGGCGACGAGGAAATCTTCCTCGAAAAGACCGCCGGCTCCGCATCCCCCGCGCCTGACGCGGCTCCAGCCGCATCCCTCGATCCCCAAGCCGCCGCCTCCCGCTTCGGTGGCGGCCAGGTCTTCCCCAACCGCTGGGAGTTTTCGCGCGACACGCTGCTCGACTACTACGCGGAGCTCCGCGACGAACCGGAGCGCCTCCTCTCGATCTTCGATTCCATGGATCCGGTCTATGTCACCGATCCCGACGGCGCCCGCCGCATCGAGGGCTACGTCGTCGGCGTCGAAGGCGAACCCGACTTCTTCGCCGCCGCCGGCCTCGTCGACGGCGACATCGTCCGCTCGGTGAACTCGCTCAAAATGACGAACCGCCGCCGCGCCGAAGGCTTCATCAAGAACTTCGTCGAAGGCACCGTCTCGACGTTCGTCCTCGAAGTCGAACGCAACGGCAAGACGACGAAGCACGTCTACCAAATCCAGTAGGAGGCTCCCCCGTGCTCGACCTGCGCGAACTCGATTCGATCTGGCATCCGCCGCTCGGCGCCCTGCGCGTCGCCGAGTCCGGCGCCATCCGCGACACCCACGCCTGGCACTGGACCGAACGCCACCTGCAATGCCTCTGGGCCGACGACCGCCTCCGCCCCGCGGGCCTCCGCGACGCCGACGGCGCCGCCGTCGAGGTCGTCTCCCCGGGCCGCTGGAACCTCGAAGCCGGCCCCGACTTCCTCGACGCCGTCATCAAGGTCGGACGCCGCACCCTCCGCGGCGACGTCGAAGTCCACATCCGCCCCGGCGACTGGAACGCGCACCGCCATTCCGAGGATCCGCGCTACGCCAACGTCGTCCTCCACGTCACCTGGTTCCCGCCCCAAGGCGCCGGCGCCCCCCGCCACCTGCCCACGCTCGCCCTCCAGGAGCCGGTCGCCGCCAACAGCCGCTTCTCCTTCGACGCCATCGACCTCGCCGCCTACCCCCACGCCGTGCTGCCCGACACGCCGCGCCCCTGCGGCCTCGTCCTCGCCGACGCCACGCAGGCCGAAGTCAAGGCCGTGCTCGACAGCGCCGGCATGAGCCGCCTGCGGCGCAAGGCGCTGCGCATGGCGCTGCGTCTGCAAGCCACCGGCAGCCGCGCCCAGGTCTTCTACGAAGAGTTCATGGCGGCGCTCGGCTACAAGCCCAACGCCGAACCCATGCGCGCCACGGCCCGCCTCGCGCCCCTCGACCGCCTGGCCGCCTGCCGCGACTTCACCGAACGCTACGCCCTCCTGCTCGGCGTGGCCGGCCTGCTCCCCAACCCGGCCGCCGCCCGACGCAACGCCGCCGCCGCGCGCGCGCTCTGGGACGTCGCCTGGAAGCTCGGCATCACCGACGCCGCCGACAAGCCCGCCTGGAAGCTCGGCGCCACACGCCCCGCCAACCACCCGCGCAGCCGCCTCGCCGTCGCCGCCGCGCTCTTCGCGACGCCCGACGCCCTGCTCCGCCGCCTCGACGCCCTCCCCCAACAGGACGCCAAAGCCTGGTTCAAGCTGGCGTCCGACGCCATCCGCTCGCTCCTCGACCAAGCCCGCCCCGCCGCGCCCGAGGCATGGCAGAACGCCATCAAGCTCGGCGACGAACGCCTCAACACCATCCTGACCAACGTCGCCGTCCCGCTCTTCCTCGCCGAGAACGGCGCCAGCGAAGCCCTCTGCCGCGAACTGCCCGCCGAAGCCGTCAACGAACAAGCCGCCGAGACCGCCTACCGCCTGCTCGGCCGCGACCACAACCCCGCGTTCTACGCCACCAGCGGCCTGCGGCTGCAAGGCCTCCTCGAAATCTTCAACGGCTTCTGCCTGGCCACCAAATCCCAATGCGAAGACTGCGGCTTCGCCCGGACGCTCGCCAACGCCTTCGCCAAGGACGCCCCATGACCGCCCCCCGCCGCCGCTCCCGCAGGTGGGAGCCCCGTGCCCTCCCAAGCCCCGCCGTCGCCCTGGCCATCGCCGCCGCCACCGCCGCGCTCTGCCTTTCCGGCTGCCTGTCGTTCGACGAAGACGGCAACCTCTTCTTCGACCCGCCCCGCTTCGACTCCCGCGAATCCTTCATCGACGACCTCCGCCACCGCCTCGACAACCACGACCCCGACGCCGTCCGGGAATTCTTCGCCCGCGGCTTCGAAGCGCTCCACGGCGACAACCCCGACGACCTGGCGCGCCTCCAATCGTGCGCCGCCGCCGTCAGCGAACGCAGCCCCGCCTTCCCCGGTGCGAAGGAATACGCCTCGTGGCTCGAATCGCGCATGCTCTACTTCGAAGCCGCCGAAGAAGCCCGCCTCGCCGAGGAGCAAGCCCGCCGCACCACCCCCCGGGAACGCGAGGCTCCGTACTCGCCCCCGCCACCCCTCCCGCAGGAGGGCACCCCGTGCCCTCCCAAACCTCTCCCGTGGGTGGGCACCCCGTGCCCTCCCAAGCTGCCGCCCCTGCCCGAGACGTACAAAACGAAGCCCAAGCCCCCGCCACCGCTCCCGTGGGAGGGCACCCCGCGCCCTCCCAAACCGCCGCGCCCCCAAACCGCCCTGCAAACCGCCGGACAAGACGCCACCCGCGGACGCGCCTACTGGAGCAAGAAAATCGCCCGGCGCACCCCGCCGAGACGCGCCAACGAACTGGTGCCGCGACTCGAAAGAATCTTCGAGGCTTCAGGACTTCCGCCCCAGCTCGTCTGGGTGGCCGAAGTGGAATCCACCCTCGATCCCGCCGCCAGGAGTCCCGCCGGCGCCGTCGGCCTTTTCCAGCTCATGCCGAGGACGGCCCAGTCCCTGGGTCTGGAACTCAGCCCCCGCGACCAGCGCCTCGACCCCGAGCACAACGCCCGCGCCGCCGCGACGTACCTCAAGACGCTCCACCGCCGCTTCGGCTCCTGGCCGCTGGCCCTCGCCGCCTACAACGCCGGCGAAGGACGCGTCGCCAAGCTCTGCCGGCGCCGCAACACCCGGAACTTCGACGACATCGCCGACGCCCTGCCAACCGAAACCCAGATGTACGTCCCCCGCGTCCTCGAAACCATCCGCGCCCGAACCGGCGCCGACCCCGACACCCTGCCGCCCCCGCGAGGGTGAGGTTGGGCGGCAAATTGCCGCCCAACCGGGAAACAGGGTTCCGGGTCGATTTTTCAAGACAGGATTACAGGATTTACAGGATTGGTTTCTGTGTCCTTCTGTGTCTTCTGTGGATAAATCCCACTCGGCGAAGCCGCCACACCATCCAATGTAATCTTGTCAATCTTGTAATCCTGTCTGTACCTTCCGTGGACAAAACCCACTCGGCGAAACCGCCACGCCATCCAATGTAATCTTGTCAATCTTGTAATCCTGTCTGTACCTTCCGTGGACAAAACCCACTCGACGAAACCGCCACGCCAAGAGTCAAGGGCCCGTGGGGTCTGTCCCCTTTTCCGCCCTATCCAGCTATTTGTAATCTGTAATTCGTCATACGTAATTTTCCACCCACCCCCTCTCTCCATTTCTTCCTTGTTGACTTTCAACGCTTCTGGTAGGATTTCACTGCATTCATACCTTCAACACAATTTACAAAAGGGCAACACCATGGACGACGACAACAACATCAAAATCGATTTGGACGAAATGGAACTCGACTCCGAAACAGCCGCCGAAGCGGCGGCATGGGTCTTCGGCATCGTCGATATCTTCAAGCGCAGCCTCCTCGTCAACCCAATGACATACGTGCCGATCATCCTCTCCGTACTGCTGTGGATGGTCACGGCATGGATTCCCTTCGTCAACATCGGGACGACCATCGCGCTCTTCACCCTGCCCGTCTGGCTCGCAAACAAACGCAAAATCTCGCCCGTCGAAATGTTCTTTTCCGAACATTGGGCGAAGCTCGAGAACTTCCTGCTCCTCTCGGCCGTGTTCGCGGCCGTCGCCATCGCCGCCTGGAGCCTGTTCTCGGGCATCGGCTGCTTCCCGCGTTGCTGCACGGCGATGTCCTGCGGCTCCGTCTTCTGGCTTCGGTTCCGGCTCCTGATCGCCGTCGCGGCGGCCCTCGTGCCGCTGGCCATGGTCGGAACGTCGTGGTCGATGGCGTATTTCCTCCTCATCGACAAGGACTTGAAACCGCTCGACGCGCTGCAGGCCAGCGCCGACCTGACGCGCGGCAGCCGCCTGAAGATCCTCGCGATCTTCGGCCTCCCCGCCGCGCTGGGAACCCTCCTGTGCATGATCTTCGGCTTCATCCCCTGCCTGCGCTGGCTGCTGGTGCCGCTGACCTTCCTGGCGACGGCCACCGTCCTCGTGAAGCTGGCGGGAACCGCCTACGAAACGCTCCAGGCAAAAGCGACAGAAGCCGACTAGCCCACCACAAGCATGAAACAGACGCCTGACCCCGGATCGAGCCTGCTGGCGCACGTCGGCGATGTCATTGACTTCACCCTGCGCATCCACGGCGCACGACCCGGACGCGCCAGCCTGCGCACCACGCTCGGCGGCGCCCGGATCCGGCGGCGCGAAATCGTCGAGGCCGCCGACGCCGGGCGTCCGGCGCTTGCGCTCGAATGGCGCGACGTGCCGATGCAGGAAGTGGAGCCGGGCGTCCACCGCGTGCGAATCCCCCTCGCCGAAGTCGGCGTGCTCCGCGCCAAGGCGTGCTTCTTCCCCGCAGGCGGCGGCAAGCCCGAATGGCCGCAGGGCGCCGACGTGCGCATCAAGGCGGCGCCCGCCTGGACGTGCCGCGGCGCCTCGATGTACACGGCGTTCGTCCGCCAATTCGGCGACAACTGCGAAAAAGAGCGCGCGCCCGAACCGCCTTTCGACGTCAAGGCGCTCGACCGGGCCGACTGGACGGTCATCCCGCCCGAAGGCACCTTCCGCGACCTGATTCCGCGGCTCGACGCCATCCTGGGCCAGGCGCGTTTCCGCATCCTCCAGCTTCTGCCCATCCACCCCGTGCCGACGACCTTCGCCCGCATGGGGCGCTACGGCTCGCCCTTCGCCGGCACCGACTTCCTGGCCGTCAACCCCGCGCTGGCCGAATTCGACGCCGCCGCAACGCCCCTCGACCAGTTCCACGAGCTTGTCGACGCCGTCCACGCGCGCGGCGGCCGCCTCTTCCTCGACCTGCCCGCCAACCACACGGGCTGGGCCTCGACCCTCCAGACGCACCACCCGGACTGGTTCCGGCGCGGCGGCGACGGCCGCTTCATCTCCCCGGGCGCCTGGGGCACCATCTGGGAAGACCTCGTCGAACTCGACTACGCGAACCCCGGACTCCGCAGCTTCATGGCGGGCGTCTTCGAATTCTGGTGCCGCCAAGGCGTCGACGGCTTCCGCTGCGACGCCGGCTACATGGTGCCCGCCGACGTCTGGCGCTACATCGTCGCCCGCGTGCGCCGGCAATTCCCCGACACCGTCTTCCTGCTCGAAGGGCTGGGCGGCAAAATCTCCGTCACCCACGCGCTCCTCGCCGAGGAAGGGCTCGACTGGGCCTATTCCGAAATCTTCCAGACGGAAGACCGCTCCGCATTCGAGCGCTACCTCCCCGGCGCCCTCGCCATGTCCGCCGAAGCGGGGCCGCTCGTCCACTTTGCCGAGACGCACGACAACAACCGCCTCGCCGCCCGCTCGCCGACCTACTCCCGCATGCGCGTCGCCGTCGCGGCGCTGCTCTCCCACCAAGGCTGCTTCGGCATCACCAACGGCGTCGAATGGTTCGCCGACGAAAAGGTCAACGTCCACGGCGCCAGCGCCCTGCGCTGGGGCGCGAGCGAAAACCAGATGCCCGAGCTCGCGCGCCTCAACGCGCTGCTCGCCTCGCACCCCGCCTTCGGCCCGCACGTCGCCGTGCGGCTCGTCCAGCGCCGGGGCGGCAACTCCCTCGCCATCGTCCGCACCCCGCCACGCGCCGCCCAGGCGCGCCCGCTGCTGGCGCTCGCGAACCTCGACGACCAGCACCGCCAGCCCGTCTCCTGGTCCGCGATGGACTTCCCGGGCGCGCGCGACGTCTACGATCTGCTCGGCGGCAACGTCCGCCGGCTTCCCGAACCCGACGCCGGCCACTGCACCCTCATGCTGGAGCCGGGCGAAGTCCTCTGCCTCGCCGAAACGGCGGCCGAACTCGACGCCCTCGGGGCGCACCTCGCCAAAAAGCCGCCGTTCCTCCTCGACGCCGTGCGCCACCAGACGCTCCGCGCAACCGCCCTCGCCATGCACCAGGCGCTCACCCGCGGCCGCCCCCTCGGCGAACACGAGGACGTCGACCGCCTCGCCGCGCTGCTGGCGGATGACCCCCTCGCGCTCCTGTCGGAAATCGCCGGCGCCGACGCCATGCCGCCCGCCACCGAAATCACGCTGCCCGACGACGTCTCGCGCGTGGTCATGGTGCCCCCGGGGCATTTCATCATCGTCCGCTGCGCCCATCCCTTCCGCTGCGCGGTCGAATCCGCCGACGGCCGCATCCTCGCCGGCGCGGTCGCCTGCGCAAGCGCCCGCGGCGACTACTTCGCCGTGCTCCTGCCGGAAGAGGCCGACACGAGCGCGCAGCGCGACGCCCGGCTCCGCGCCCAGATGCACGTCCCGGGCGGCAAGGGCTGCGAACGGCTCGCCGTCGGCCTCTGCCTCCTCCCCGAAGCGACGCCCGCGACCCCGACCGTGCGAAGCGCCTACACCGGCATGGAAGTGCTCAACGAGGACTTCCGCGCGCTCCTCTCGAACGGACGCGGCGCCATGGCGCACGTCCGCGCGAAATGGGGCGAAGTCCGCACCCAGTACGACGCCCTGCTCGCCGCCAACCCCCACCCGACCGTCCCGTGCGACCGCCACGTGCTCTTCACGCGGTGCCGCCTGTGGATCGTCCACCAGGGCTTCTCCATCGAGCTCGACGCCTCGTGCCTCACCCAGTTCGCCTGCGTCGCCGGAACGGGCGTCGCCACCTGGCGCTTCAAGCCGCCCGTCGGCACCGGACGCTCCATCGACCTGCTGCTGACCCTGACCCTCCACCGCGAGCAAAACCGCACGACCCTGGAGCTCCACCGCTTCCCCGGCGGCAACGACCCCGCTTGGCTCGACGACGAAAGCGCCGTCCAGGTGATCTTCAGGCCCGACATCGAAAGCCGCAGCTTCCACCACAAGACCAAGGCCTACGCGGGCCCCGAACGCGACTGGCCGGGACGCATCCGGCAAATCCCGGGCGGCTTCGAGTTCCGCCCCCACGGGCTCCCCGGCCTCTCGATGACCCTCTCCGACGGCGCCTACACGCCGGAGCCGGAATGGCACTACGCCATCGGGCACCCCGACGACGCCGCGCGCGGACTCGACGGCCAGTCCGACTTGTACAGCCCCGGCTGGTTCTCCACGCAGCTCGAAGGCGGCGAAAGCCGCGTCCTCGACGCCGTGTGCCTCGTCGCCACGGAGGAGGCGCCGCCGCGCGCCGTTGAAACGAACGGCGCACCCCGCCGCCGCCACGCCGACGACGACAAGCCCACGCCCCTGCGCAAGGCGCTCTCCCTCGCGCTGCGCGATTACATCGTCCGCCGCGACGAGCTCATGACCGTCATCGCCGGCTACCCTTGGTTCCTCGACTGGGGGCGCGACACGTTCATCGTCATGCGCGGCATGGTGGCCGACGGCCTTTACGACGAATCCCTCGGCATTGTCCGCAAATTCGGCCAATTCGAGTCCGGCGGCACCCTGCCGAACATGATCACCGGCAACGACGCCTCCAACCGCGACACCTCCGACGCGCCGCTCTGGTACATCGTCGCCACGCGCGAGCTCGCCGAAAAGGCCGGCGCCGCGCGCGTCCTCGACGCCGATTGCGGCGGGCGCACCGTCCGCCAGGTCATGATCGACATCGCCAAGGGCTACTGCCGCGGCACCCCCAACGGCATCCGCGTCGACGAAGCGTCCGGCCTCGTGTACAGCCCCTCCCACTACACCTGGATGGATACGAACCACCCGGCCGGCACGCCGCGCGCGGGCTACCCCGTGGAAATCCAGGCGCTCTGGATCGCCGCGCTCGACGCCGTCGCGGCGCTCGACCCGGGCGGCCCCTGGGCCGCGCTGGCGGCCCGGGCGCGCCAGTCGTTCGCCGAACGCTTCTGGCTCGAAGACCGCGGCCACCTCTCCGACTGCCTGCACACCGACCGCTTCCGCCCCGCGAGCGAAGCCCGGGCGGACGACCATTTGCGCTGCAACCAGATCTTCGCGCTCACGCTCGGCACGCTCGAAGACAAGCAGCGGGCGCGCCGCACCCTCCGCTCGACCGCCCGCCTCCTCGTTCCCGGCGGCATCCGCACGCTGGCCCCCGGCCTCGTCAAATACCACCTGCCCGTCCATCGCGACGGCGCGCTCCTCAACGACCCCTCCCGCCCCTACTGGGGGCGGTATGAAGGCGACGAAGACACCCGCCGCAAGCCGGCGTACCACAACGGCACCGCCTGGACGTGGCCGTTCCCCTCCTACGCCGAAGCGCTCGTCAAGGTCTACGGACGCAGCGCCGAGCCCACGGCCCGCGCGCTCGTCGCCAGCGCCGCCGCCCTCATGGAACGCGGCTGCATCGGCCAGCTCCCCGAAATCCTCGACGGCGACGCCCCGCACCACGAACGCGGCTGCGACGCCCAGGCCTGGGGCGTCTCCGAATTCCTCCGCCTCGCCATCCTCCTCGATCTCTGATCCCCCACCCCCCCGCAGGGGTTCGGGGGCGCCCCCCCGTCCCTTGCCTCGCCCCCGCCACCACACGGGGGTTCGGGGGCGCCCCCCGTCCCCTGCCCCCATCAAGCCACCACACCGCGCGGGGGTTCGGGGGCGCCCCCCGTCCCTTGCCTCGCCCCCACAGGGGACAGACCCCAAAAACCATTTTGCAAGGAGCCGAAAATGAAAAAACTCTGTTTTTGCATCGCGTTGAGCGCGTCGTGCATGATGCCGATCCATGCCATGACGTCAAATTCCGTTCCCCCGGCGTTGGATCCATGGGAAAGGGGGGAAGTCGATCCCTGCTACAAAGACGCCACGCCTCCCCCCAGCCATTCAAGCGAATCGCCTGTGTTCCTGCAAGACGTCGCGACAAACGGGATGAGTTCCACAGGAATGGCTTTCGTTTACGCCTGGTACGGCGATGCATTCAGGCTCTTCGGGCTGCTTGATGTGATGGCAAGCAATGGCGTTGATGCAACGACATTGCGAATGGGGAGTGAGCATAAAGCATTTACACAGCATTGGGATTCGCCTCGTTTTTCTTTGTTGCATGTCGCCGCCTTGAGAGGACACACCAACATCGTCCATGAACTTGCAACCCGCTATGGCCTGTCACCCAACGACCGCGGGCCTGACGGCAAAATTAAAAGTCCTTTGCAGGCACTGCTGGGGCAGCGTCCCGATCGAATGGGATTGGCAGACGCCTCATGTCAAGAGTATGTGGCAATGGCTTTGCTCCTGATCGAACTCGGGGCTCGTGCTGACGGATCAAGAGAACTCGGCTCGGCTGTTGCGAGCATCAAAGATGAAAGATTGGTTGAAGCCCTTTTGAAAAGCGGAGCAGCCCCAAATGCCTGCGAACCCGAGGACTTGGGTCCGGTCATCCAGCTCGTTGACCCCTCCTCTGACAAAATACTGAAACTGCTCATCGATCACGGCGCGGATCTCGACGCAACCAATTTCCTGGGGCATACGATCTTTGATGCCGCAAAAGTTGATTCAGAAACAAAAGCCCAGCTCACGAGACTGGGGCTGCATCCAGAAAACGACGACCAATCAAAACAAATTGAGCTTGGCGTGAACCACGAAATTGTCGAAAACTCAATTCATGTCTCAGTCATCAACCGATCTCCCGACGATGTATTGCTGGAAATCCCTGAAGGCGGGATGGAATATCGGCTCGAGTACGAATTGCCTGATGGAATGCCTGACGTGAAATCACGCGACCGCCCGATAGGCGAATGCAAACGCATGTTGCAACCGATGAGCGGCCGCTTGCCAGGAGGGTTTTTCCTCTGCGACTCGACTTATGAGTTCATTGTTGATTGCAGCGACATTCCCATCAATTTCAACAAATACTACAAGCTGACAGTCTTTCCATGCGCCATTCCCATCGGCGACCTCAAAAGCCTCTCCACGATTGAATCCTTGGACGCCGCGCTTTTCAGGAACAAGCAGACAATGGAAATCAAACATGAAATCGTCCGCTAGCCGGACTTCGCTATTCAAGCAAAAAAAACGATGTAAGTCGTTGGAAACCAACAAAACCGTTTTCAACGTCTGTCGCCAACAACACTTTTGGGGACAGACTCCACGGATTTGTCGCCCCCTTTGCGTCGCCCCTCTCACCTTTTTGGAGACAGGCTCCAAAATGCTTATTCAAGTTCAAACTCGAAAGCGAATTTTACAAAAACCCTGTCGTCTTCCCAAATAGGTGAATCGACTAATTGCACCATGTCGACAGTGGCCTCGCCAATTGTTTCACCTTGGGAAGTTTTGAGCAAAACCAAACCGGGCCTGTCCCCAGACTGCCCCGGAAAAAATATATTGCGGCTGTTTTTCGCCAAGACAACGATCTCATATTGTCCTGAAGGTGATTTAAACGAGGAATAATGCGACAGGGATTCATTCAAATTCAAGGCGACCATGATGAAAACACAAACCGCAATAACACCAGCGCCAATTAAAACGAATGCCTTTCTCTTAATTTTCATGTCATTTAACTTCTTGCCAGCCAGTAGTTAATGCAACGTGAAGCCCACCAGTTGGTTGACACCTGCGCGTTCCCTTTGTGTGAAACGCTTCCATTGTGGCACAGAGCATCAAGCGAAGCAAGCAAAAGCCCCGCCCCCAACAAAACAGCCGCAACCGCCTCGGATCTCGAAGGCATCTCGTCGAGGAGACAGATCCCTGAAAAACAATTGAGGCTTTTGGCGAGCCGGATTTGACAATTGACTATTGGACGTCTCTTGTCAATACAATACAAAACCACAAAATAGGGGACAGACCCCAAAAAAGGCGGTTTGATGTTGCGGCGACTTGCACCGCGCCGCTATAATCGCGGGCATGACGAACGCGGAAGAACCCAACGGGAACGAGGAGGCTAAAACACCCGGCGCAGCCTCGACCTTGCCGATCATCGCCCACAAGGCGAAGATCGTCGAGGCCATCCGCAACCACCCGGTCGTCGTCGTCTGCGGCGAAACGGGATCCGGCAAGACCACGCAAATCCCGCAAATCTGCCTCCAAATGGGACGCGGCCAACGCGGCCGCATCGCCTGCACGCAGCCGCGGCGCATCGCCGCCGTCACCGTCGCCGAGCGCGTCGCGCGCGAAATGGGCCCCCTCGGCACGCTCGTCGGCTGGCAGCACCGCTTCGCCCGCAACACCACGCGCGACAACAAGATCAAGTTCATGACCGACGGCATCCTGCTCGCGGAAATCCGCGACAACCCCCTGCTGCCGCAGTACGACACGATCATGGTGGACGAAGCGCACGAGCGCACGCTCAACATCGACTTCATCCTCGGCTGCCTCAAGAAAATCCTCCCCCGCCGCCGCGACCTCAAGGTCGTCGTCTCGTCCGCCACGCTCGAAACCGAGCGCTTCGCCGAGTTCTTCGACAACGCCCCCGTCATCGACATCCCCGGACGGACGTTCCCCGTCGACGTCCAGTACCGCGAGCTCGACGAAGACGCCGACCTCGCGCAAAGCGTCGCCGACGCCACGCTCGACGCCCTCGTCGAGCAGCCCGAAGGCGACCTGCTCGTCTTCCTGCCCGGCGAACGCGACATCCGCGCCACCATCGACATCCTCCGCGAACGCGCGCCCGACGACGCCCTCGTCATCCCGCTGATGTCCAGCCTGCCGCAGGACGACCAGCGGCGCGCCTTCCAGCTCGCGCCCGGACGGCGGCGCATCGTCGTCTCGACCAACGTCGCCGAGACGTCGGTCACGATCCCCGGCATCCGCTGCGTCATCGACTCCGGCCTCGCGCGCATCAGCCGCTACAACGCCCGGGCGCGCGTCAAGCGCCTCCACATCGAACCCGTCTCGCAAGCCTCCGCCGAACAGCGCAAGGGCCGCTGCGGTCGCATCGGCCCGGGGCTCTGCATCCGGCTCTACTCGGAAGCCGACCTCAAGCGGCGCCCCGAATTCACCGAACCCGAAATCCGGCGCACCTCGCTCGCCGGCCTCATCCTCTCGATGCTCGACTGGCGCCTCGGCGACCTCGACGACTTCCCGTTCATCCACCCCCCGGCGCCCGCCCGCGTCCGCGAAGGCTACAAGGAGCTGCTGGAGCTCGGCGCCATCGCCGAGAACCCGCCGCGACGCGACGGCGCCCCGCCCGCGACGCGCTACGGCATCACGGCGCTCGGCCGCCAGATCGTCCGCTTCCCGCTCGAACCGCGCCTCGCCCGGATGCTCCTCGCCGCCGAGCGCGAACGCTGCATGCGCGACGCCCTCGTCGTCGTCTCGGCCCTCGCCTGCGAAGACCCGCTCGTGCGCCCCGCCGACCGGCTCGACGAAGCCGCCAGGCTGCACGCCAAGTTCAAGGCCGAACGCTCCGACTTCGCCGGCATCCTCCTGCTCTGGCGCTTCTTCCACGACGGCGCCAAGCCCCTCTCCCGCTCCGCCACGCGCCGGCGCTGCCTCGACCATTGCGTCTCCTACCGCCGCCTCGTCGAATGGGAGGACGTCCGCAACCAGCTCGAAAAGCAGCTTCGCGCCGACGGCATCGACACGGCGACCCAGGCCGACTCCGACGCCCCGCTCCACAAGGCGCTCCTCGCCGGCATGCTCTCCGGCATCGGCGTCTGGGATCCCGACGCCAAGGAATACAAAGGCGCCAACGGCGTGCGCTTCTCCATCTTCCCCGGCTCGGGGCTCTACAAGACCGCCCCGCAATGGGTCATGGCGGCGGAGATCGTCGACACGGCGCGGCTCTACGCCCGCCGCGTCGCCGCCATCGACCCGGCCTGGATCGAACCCCTCGCGCGCCACGTCTGCCGCTACCACTTCCACGGCGAATACTGGGACCCCAAAGTCGGCACGGCCCGCGCCCTGCTCACCATCGTGCTCCACGGCCTCGTCATCTCCGAAGGCGTCCGCGCCGACCTCTCGAAAATCGAACCCGAAACCGCCCGTTCGCTCTTCATCCGCCACGGCCTCGTCGAAGGCGAATTCCCGAAGCCCGTCCCGCCCGTCGTCAAGGAAAACCTCGACTTCATGGGCCGCGCCCTCGCCGCCGCGCACAAGACGCGCAGCGCCAGCCCCGAAAGCGACCTCGACATCTTCGTCGAACGCTACGACGCCGTGCTTCCGAAGCACTGCGTCAACGTCCCCGCGCTGCGCAACTGGCTCGCCCACGCCCCGCACGCCGAGACAAGCGCGCTCCGCTTCACCGAAGCGGACTTCGAGACGCCGCCCGACGACGTGGCCGGCTTCCCCGACCACGTCCACATCACGGGGCGCCGCCTGCCGCTCGCCTACCGCCACAACCTCCGCGCCGACGACGACGGCATCACCTGCACCATCCGCGTCCCCGACATTCCGCTGCTCCGGCTCTGGCTCTCCGACTGGCTCGTCCCCGGCGCGCTTCCCGACAAAGTCGCCGCCATGCTGCGCATGCTCACCCACGCCGAAATCGCCGACATCGCCAAGGCGCTCGGCGGCGACCTCCGGGCGCGGGACGTCCCCGGCATCGCCGCGCGCTGCCTCGACGCCATGGATCCGCACGCGCCGCTCGCCGTGTCGCTCGCCCGCGCCCTCAGCCAGGAAACCGGCATCGGCTACGCGCCCGGCCTCTGGGACGAATCCCGCATGCCATCCCACCTCCGCATCCGCTGGCGCGTGCTCGACGAACGCGGCCAGGAGGCGTTCGTCTCGCGCGACAAGGCCGACGTCCTGGAGTTCCACCGCGAACTCGCCGCCCTCGCCCCCGCCATCGCCTGGCCGCCCGCCCCGCCCGCGTTCGGCAAATCCGGCCTCCGCGAAATCCAGAACATCCGCACGCTCGACTTCCCCGACCTCCCCGAAGAAATCCAGATCGGCCACGCCGGCGGCCCCCTCGTCGCCTACCCCGCGCTCTGCGACGACGGCGACGCCGTCGCGCTGCGCCTCTTCCCCGTCCGCGAAACCGCCGACGCCGCGCACCGCCAGGGCGTCCTCAAGCTCGTCGCCCTCGTCGAAGGCCCCCACCTCCGCCGCGGTGGCGGAGTCCGCACCCCGCCACCGCGCCCAAGACCCGCCACGACCCGCAAGGGCCTCGACGCGCTGGACGCGGCGTTCTTCGCCGCGTCCGCCGCGCCCGCCGCGCCCGCCGGCTCGCGCCTGCCGCCGCAGCCGAGCCTCGCCGCCGACATCTTCCACGGCGCGCTCCAGGCCGTCTTCGCCGATGGCTCCGCCCCCCCGCCCCGCACCGCCCCGGCGCTCGCCCAGCACATCGCGGCGCGGCGTTCGCACTTCGCCGGCATCCACGCCGCGCTGGCGAAGCTCGTCTCGGCGGTCCTGGCGACCGCCGAAGACTGCCTGCGCGACCTGGACGCCGCGCGGAAGCTGCCCGACGAAAGCGCGGCCGACATCGCCGAGCAAATCGGCTGGCTCCTCTTCCCCGGCTTCGCCCGCGACATCCCCTTCAAGCGCCTGCTCGAATACCCGCGCTACCTCGAAGCCGTGCAAATCCGCATCGAACGCGGCAACCTCGACCCCGAAAAGGAACGCCGGAAGTTCGCCGCGGTCCGCCCCGTCTGGACGCGCCACACCACATTTGCAAAAACCATCGACGACGCCCCGCCCCACAACGCCGCCGCCCTTGAAGAACACCGCTGGATGGTCGAAGAGCTCCGCGTCTCCGTCTGGGCCCAGGAACTCCGCACCCCCGCCCCCGTCTCCCCCCAGCGCCTCGACAAGCTGTGGCGGGAAGTCATGCGCTGGCGTCCCTAAAGCAAGACGGAGAGACGGGCAGGAACACGGAGAAGAATCTTTTTGACAGGATTACAGGATCACAGGATTGGATTCTTCAGGCTGATCTTTGGCTTTCGACAACTCTTTTGTTAAACATCCGAAAGGTTTTCGATGACGATCCCGATCTCAATGGAAAAACGTACACGTATTCGCTCCCGTCTCGTGTCTCCCGTCTCGCCTACCTTGGCCTTTGGATCATGTGACGCGCCCCAGCGTTCCGTCGTCTGGTCCGCCCATCGTGGGTCGTCTCGCTGGGGACCGCGGTCTCCGCGGGCAATGGACAAAGGGGCACGGGTTTTCCAACCCGTGTCAAACCACGGACAGGAATGTCCGTGCCCCTGTCCGAGGTGCGCCACTCACTTGATCTTCCATCATCGCCATACAAGATTTTGTGCTTTCCGTGGACAAAACCCACTCGGCAAAGCCACAACAGCACTAACCCCTAATTCCTAGCCCCTAATCCCTTCCACCCCTTTTCGTGTATTTCGTAGTTTAAAAACATCCACATTCGCCCATCCTTTCGCCGTCCGACAAAGCTCACGCCAAAGTCCTCGACAACGTTTCCCTCCAGCCCAGCTTCAAGTGCCCAATCTCCACCCCCCACCATCAGCATTATGCTGACTTCACAACCAGCATAATTCCTAGTGGAAAAATTTGAATTCCTTCTTGCTTTCTCCCATGAAATTCTCTACACTGTGCATCGCTGTGTGAATTCCATCTCATGACCCCCTTTCATCCAAAAGCCGGCCGTGAACACCCCCACCACGAAAAACATCACCGAGCCCCCTATTGGCTGCCTGACGCCCCCCCGCTTTCGCACCTCCGCACGGGCGCCTGATTCGTTCAACCACAAACGAGAGACAAGAGACGAAAACCCCGTTTCTTGTCTCTTTTCTTTTTGGACTTCCCCCGCCCCGTTCCCGTTCAAGCATGCCCCGCATCTCCGCATACGCTTACGTGTACCGCTTCGCTGTGTACATGTACGACAGCAAAACAGGGGCACGGGTTTTCCAACCCGTGGCTTCCGACCGATCCGCTCATCACCCAGCAATCAAGGACTCTGAACCATGGTCCATGGACTATCGAAGCTTCCCCAACCGATCTACCACCTGCGCTTTTATCATAGCCACGAAAAACACCACCCGCACCACGCCACCCTCGCCCATCCACCTTCTTTTTGTGTTTTTCGTGGCCATTCCCCACTCGGCGAAGCCGCAACAGCCAAGTCATTCGTCATTCGCAATTCCCTAAAACCGGGGTCTGGGGTGCCCCCGGCCAACGCTCCTCGCTCCGCCCTCCTCACTCCTCGCTAAAACCAACCCCTAACCCCTAGCCCCATATAAACCTAACCCCTAGCCCCATATAAAATTGACAAAGCCCATGAAAAGGCACATCTGGAACACAATTCTCCTGCCCCTCGCCTTCGCGGCCACCGTCGGCGCCGTCCCCATCGGAGTGACGGTGAACAGCGTCCACCTCAACGACGACGCCTCGATCGACGACCCGAACTGGACGTACGACTCGCCAACCGGCGTCCTCAGGTTTCACGGGTCGGGCAACTTCATGGTCTCCGGCACCAACACGGCGGGCAAGGCGCGCATCGTCATCCCGAGCGGCGTCACGAACACGGTCAGGATCTGGAACCTGAACCTCCAGACGTCCGGCGACGGCCAGTGCATTTTCGCGCTGGAGGCGAACGCCTCCGTCTCGCTCATCCTCAAAGGCACGAACACGCTGGCCTCGGGGAAGGATCGCGCCGGCATCGAAGTACCGACGGGCGCGTCGCTCTCGATCGCCCGCTCGTCAGCCGACCCGGCGGACAGGCTGATCGCCACGGGCGGCGACAACGGCGCGGGCATCGGCGGCGGCAAGAACGGCGACGGCGGCACGGTGATCGTCAACAGCAGCATGGTCGAGGCCTCCGGCGGCGGCAACGGCGCGGGCATCGGCGGCGGCAGCGGCGGCAAAGGCGGCGCGCTGACCGTCAACGGCGGCACGGTCACAGCCACCGGCGGCAGCAACGGCGCGGGCGTCGGCGGCGGCAATGGCGGCAAAGGCGGCAACACGAGCCTCACCGGCGGCACGCTCTTCGCGCAGGGCAAGAACGGCGGCGCGGACATCGGGCGGGGCGCCGGCGCCACAACCTCCGGCGCAAACACCTTCACCGGCGGCGCCATCCACCTGACGAACGACAGCATCACCACCACCCCCACGGACGGCGCGAACCGCGTCTGGCGCATGACGGTGACGAACCTCACGCCCTGCGCCTCAATCGTCGTCATCGGCCTCGCCCCCTACGGCATGAACGACCTCGTGGCCGACAGCGCCGGCAAGCTCCACCTCTGGCTGCCCAACGGCAGCTACAGCTTCACGGCAGGCGGCGGAAACTACGCCGCTATCATCGACAAGGCGAACGCCACGGCGGCCTTGTCGGCGATGGCGCCGCCGTCCGCAGGCGCGTACCTCACCTTCTCCAGCGCAAACGCCTTCACGATCACGCCGCGGCAAAAAACATGGAACGGGACGCTGTACTGGTCCACCGACACGTCGTTCTGGTCCGTCTTCACCGCCAGCGGCGCCACCGCCGCGCCCGACAACGGCGCCGGCGAACACAAGCCCCACCTCTGCGGATCAGGAAACACGTACATCACCGGCAGTTCCACGTCATCTCCCTGGCTCATCACCGCCGACAACCCGGTCGCCTGCTCCGGCAACATCGAAACCCTGCTCGACCATGCGACAGTGGCCGACGGCGACCACCCGACAATGGCGTCCTGCTGCTTCGCGTACCTCTTCAGGGACTGCGCGGCGCTCGCCAGTACGCCGTCGCTCCCGGCCACGACCCTGGCCAACCACTGCTACTACAACCTGTTCAACGGCTGCACGAGCCTGACGAGCGCGCCGGAACTGCCGGCCACGATACTGCCCGAAAGGTGCTATAACGGCATGTTCAACGGCTGCACGAGCCTGGTGCAGGCACCGGTATTGCGCGCCACGAATCTGGCTGAATTCTGCTACGGCTACATGTTCCACAAATGCACCGGCCTGACGAGCGCGCCGGCACTGCCCGCCACCACGCTGGCCGACTACTGCTACCACCGCATGTTCTACGGCTGCACGAGCCTGACGACGACCCCGGCGCTGCCCGCCACCACGCTGGCACCCTACTGCTACAACCGCATGTTCTACGACTGCACCGGCCTGACGACGGCGCCGACGCTGCCGGCGACGACGCTGGCCGAAAGGTGCTACGAGTACATGTTCCGCGGCTGCACGGGGCTGACGCAAGCCCCGGCGCTTCCGGCCACCAATCTGGCCGACTACTGCTACGCCAACATGTTCAACCGATGCACGGGGCTGACCCGCGCACCGGCGCTCCCGGCCGCCACGCTGGCCGAACGATGCTACAACGGCATGTTCACCTCCTGCACGGGGCTGACGAACACGCCGGCGCTGCCCGCCACGACGCTGGCGCCCGACTGCTGCTCCTACATGTTCCAAAGCTGCACGGGACTGAAGCGTCTGCCGACGCTGCCCGCAACGAGTCTGACCAACGCCTGCTACCGCTTCATGTTCTACAAATGCACCGGCATCAAGCTGAACGCCGAAGGCCCCGGCATGGCGTGGAAGATCCCGGACGACGCCGTGGCGGCAACAGACTGGAACCTCGACATGTTCACCGTCACGGGCGGCACCTTCACCAACAGCCCGGTGATCGGCGTCACGTACTACCTCGCGTCCGGCCTTCCCGCGAAGCCGGCCCTCCCCGCGGACGGCACGGGATTCGTGATCGGCGACGGCGCCGCCACCCTCGTGATCGACAACGCCGAAGCCGGCCTCTGGTACACCCTCTACAGCACGGACGACCTCAACGGAACCTGGCAGCCGGTGCCCAACCAAAGCATCTTTGCAACGGAAGACGGCGCCCTCGCCTTTATCAACCTCGACGCCGCCGCCCCCGCCCGCTTCTTCAAGGTGGAGGCCTCTATCAGTGCGGAGTGAGGAGTGAGAAGAGAGGAGTTTCCGCCGGGGATCCGCCCCAGACCCCGGTTTTACCTCCCCTTTTCGTGCCTTTCGTGTATTTCGTAGTTCAAAAAACCTCCACTCCCGCCACCCTTTCGCAGTTCGTAATTTCCTAAACTCCTCACTCCTCTCTACGCTCTTCTCACTAAAAACTACCCCCTAACACCTAGCCCCTAACCCCTAACCCCTAGCGACTAGCCCCTAGCGACTAGCGACTACAAAAGGAGCCACCCATGAAAAAACACACCCTGATTCGATTCCTTGCCGCCGTTGCGGCAACCGTCGCGGCAACGGCCGCAGTCTTCGCCGACCCCGTCGGCGTGAGAGTCAACGGCGTCATGCTCGACTCCTACGGCTCGGTCGGCCCGGGCTGGTCTTACGACCCGAAAGCCCGCATCCTCGCACTCGGTGGCGCGGGTCCCTTCACGCTTTCCGGCAGGAACACGGCAGGCGACGTCTGCGTCGTCGTTCCAGAGGGCGTGGTGAACGCGGTCACGCTCTCGAACCTGACCCTTCGGGCGACGGGCGACGGCCAGAGCGCCTTCGCGCTGGAGGCGAACGCCTGCGTCTCGCTCTTTCTGGCAGGCAGGAACAGGCTCGCCTCCGGTGACGGCCGCGCGGGACTTGAAGTTCCGTCGGGGCGGGAAATCTCCATCACCCACGCGCCCGGCGCCGCGACGGGCTCGCTGACCGCATGGGGCGGCGAGTGCGGCGCGGGCATTGGCGGCGGCCAATACGGTCATGGCGGCACGGTGACCATCTACGGCGGCACGGTCGCGGCCACGGGCGGCGAGTGCGGCGCGGGCATCGGCGGAGGCTTGTACAGTCGTGGCGGCACCGTGACCATCAGCGACGGCACGGTCACAGCCACGGGCGGCCTCGGCGGCGCCGGCATCGGCGGCGGCTACGGCGACGATGGCGGCACGGTCGAAATCACCGGCGGCACGGTCACGGCCGTGGGCGGCGAGAACGGCGCGGGCATCGGCGGCGGCGGCTACTACGGTGCAGGCGGCACGGTGAACATCTCCGGCGGTCGCGTGACGGCCACCGGCGGCGAATACAACGCGGCCGGGATCGGCGGAGGCGACGATGGTGCAGGCGGCACGGTGACCATCTCCGGCGGATGGGTCGCGGCCACGGGCGGCAGCTATGGCACGGGCATCGGCGGCGGCGGCATTTGGGACGGCGCCGGCGGCACGGTCGCGATTTCCGGCGGCACCGTTTTCGCACAGGGCAACAATAGCTGGCGGGACATGGGACCCGCCCTCAGGTACGCAGGGAACGAATATGGCACGAACATCTTCACCGGCGGCTCGATCCGCCTGGCCTCGTCGTCCGCCGCCCCCACGCCCTCGAACGGCACCGTCCGGGTCGGCTATGCGACGGTGTCGGGCTTCGAGCCCTGCGAGATGGTCGAATTTACGAATCGCGGCAATCTGCCGAACGACTACGGAACGACCGACATTTATGCCGACGACGACGGCAGCATCTACCTCTGGCTCCCGGACGACAATTACCACTTCACGGCGAACGGACGCCACTGCACGACCCGGATCAAGGATGGCGCCGGCCCCACCGGCGTGACGGTCAACGGCGAGGAGGCCGCCTACGGCCCGGCGAATCCCGACACCGCCGGATGGAGCTTCGATGCGGCGAACCGCACCGTCACGCTCTCCGGCGCGGGCCCCTTCACGCTGTCGGGCGCCAACGTGATCGGCGGCGTCGGCATCGCCGTCGCGTCGGGCGTGACAAACACGGTCGCGCTCTCGAACCTGACGCTCAAGGCGACGGGTGCGAATCAGTGCGCCTTCGCGCTGGGAACGGGTGCCAACGTCTCGCTCGTCCTCGCCGGAGTGAACACACTCGCCTCCGGTGAGGATCGCGCAGGCATCGAAGTCGCGGAAGGGCAGACGCTCGCCATCACCCACGCGCCCGGCGACGCGACAGGCTCGCTCACGGCCACAGGCGGCGAGTGCGGCGCGGGCATCGGCGGCGGCGACACCCACGGTGGCACGGTGACCATCCACGGCGGCACGATCACGGCCTTCGGCAGCTGGGGCGGCGCCGGCATCGGCGGCGGGCGGACCGGCAATGGCGGCACGATCGAAATCACCGGCGGCTCGGTCTTCGCGCAAGGCGGCGAGAACGGCGCCGGCATCGGCGGCGCAACAAGCTACGGCGACGGTGGCACGGTGACCATCAGCGGCGGCACGGTCTTCGCGCAAGGCGGCGAAAACAGCGCCGGCATCGGCGGAGGCGGCCGGGGCGGCAATGGCGGCATGGTCACCATCAGCGGCGGCACGGTCTCCGCCACCGGCGGCGAGTTCGGTGCGGGCATCGGCGGCGGCGGCAACGCCTACTACGGCGGCGGATGCGCCGGCGGCACGGTCGAAATCACCGGCGGCACGGTCGTGGCGACAGGCAGCGACTACGCGGCCGGCATCGGCGGAGGCTACAAAGGTGCCGGCGGCACGGTGACCATCAACGGCGGCACGGTCGCGGCGGCGGGCGGGTGCGACGCCGAGGACATCGGGCACGGCAACGGCGCGACGGTCTCCGGCGCGAACATCTTCACCGGCGGCTCGATCCGCCTGGCCAACATGATAATATCGGCCTCGCCTTCCAACGACAACATGGATCCGCTCGCCTGCGCCGTGGTGTCGGGCTTCGCGCCGGACGCGCCGGTCGTCTTCGCCTCCCCCGCCTCGGGTCTCCCGGACTACTACGGGACGAACGACATCGCCGCCGACGCCTACGGCTGCATCTACCTGTGGCTCACGGACGGCACCTTTGTGTTCACGGCCAACGAGCGCGCCTGCTCGGCGAGAGTCGAGAAAGGCCCCGTCGGCTCCTCCGGCGTGACGATCAACGGCGACGACGTTGCGTTCGAGCCGGCAGACCCGTATGCCGTCGGCTGGACGCGCGCCTCCGGCTCGCCGGTGATTTCAGGCCTCGGCCCGTTCACGATTTCCGGCGCCAACGTGCTCGGCCAGGTGAGCATCGGCATCACAGACAACTACTTCAGGCCGTCGGTCACGCTCTCGAACCTGACGATCCGGTCGACAAGCGAGGCGCCGGTCTTCGTTGTGAGCAGCCCCGATGTCTCGATCCTCCTCGCGGGGACGAACACCCTCGCTTCCGACGCCTCCCGTGCAGGTCTCGAACTTCGGATGTTCTCGTCGGTCTCCATCGACAGCGCCGACGGCGGCAGGGGCGTGCTCCACGCGACGGGCGGAAGCGACAGCCCCGGCATCGGCATCGGCATTGGCAATGTCGACAAAGCCGGCGCGACGGCGCCGGGCGGCGCCGGCAGCCGCGCCGCGCCTTACGAGATCACGATTGACGGAGGCGAGATCCATGCAACGGGCGGAATCAACGGCGCGGGCATCGGCGGCGATGGCGGCGCCCTCTTCGTGACCGTCTCCGGCGGCACGCTCTTCGCCGCGGGCGATGCGGCGAACGGCGTCCCCGACATCGGGTTTCGCGAAGACTCCTCCTTCTTCTGCGAGAACACCTTCGCCGGCGGCTCGATCCGCCTCGCGAACAACTGGATTTCCGCCGCGCCCGTCAATAACGGCGCGGAGCGCGTCTGGTGCATGACCTTCCCCGGCTTCGCGCCCGGCGCGACGCCGGAAATCGCGGGGCTGCCGGAGGGCTACGGCACCGACGATCTCGTCGCCGACGAAGACGGCAGGCTCTACCTCTGGCTGCCGAGCGACGACTACCTCTTCACCGTCGATGGCGTGTACCATGTCGCGACCGTCGCGGGGGCGGATGCGGCGGCGACAGACCGGCATTTCTTCATCGACTCGTTCTCGCTGGCGGACGACACGGCCACGTTCACGCTCGACAGCCGCCTCCCCGCCGACCTCTTCCACGGCTGGCTCGACACCGCGACGTTCAAGGTCGAATACTGCACCGACCTCGCCGATGGCGTCTGGACGACGCTCCCCGGAGCCGTGCAACGCAGCGGCACAACCCTCTCCGTGGGTTTCACCCCGCCCGATTCCCCGCGCCTCTTCCTGCGTGTGCTGTCTCGCTAGCGCGACAGCACACGCAGGAGTCCAAAGTCCAAGGCCCAAAGTCCAAAGTTTCTAGCGGCTAGTGCGAAAGGCCACACGCTTGCTCCCCCACCCATTGATCCGACTGATCCGACCGATCAGACTGATCCGACCGATCCGCTCATCACCCATCATCCACCGCTCATCAATCAAGGACTCTGGGCCATGGCCCATGGACTCTCGAAGTTTTTCCATCGGCCACCACCCGCGCCCAGTCGCCACTTGGTCAAACCGGGGTCTGGGGTGTCCCCAGCGGAAACCACTCTCTTGTCTCTGCGTTCTTCTCTCTGCAGTCGGCCAGTCGCCCCGGCGACCGGCCGACTGCCCTCGATTTCCATTTCTTGTTGACCAAGAGAAAAAGAAAAACTATACTTCCGACATTGCCCCAGGGTGACTCCACACGAAGGGGTTTGACTTCACGCCCGCTTGACGGCGGCTGAAATCGCTCCGACACCAAAACTTCTCCGCTCCCCCAGGGGATGCTCATGGAAAGGGAAACGACAATGAAGACAAAGACGAAGAAGACAAAGACGAAGAAGACAAACGTTTGCATCCGGCCGATGATCGGCGCCTGGATTCTGTGCATGGGCTTGACGTTGAATGCGGATGCGCAAACCGTCGTGGCGCACTGGAAGTTCGACGAAGATGCGCCGCTTGTTGACTCCGCAGGCAACTACAACCTCACGGACGCTTCAGGCGGCAAGATCATCTTCACGAACGGCGTGGCGAAATTCAACGAGCCGCTTGCAACCCCCGCGAATACGTTGCGTTCGGGCAACATCGACTTCAACGCCCACGACGCGCTGACCGTGGAAGTCTGGGTGCGTCTCGGGGATCACGACAACTTCGATCGTTTGATTTTGTGCAGCTACGGATGGCAAAGCAGCACGGCCGGCTGGTTTGGGATCGGTGCAGGGTATTTCAAGGAAAAGCCGGGTTCCGTGCGCGCCGGCTGGCACCGGTCGGGCAACGAGGCCAATGAGACCACGGGATATTCCTATCCGCTCGCGGCCGATGGCTGGCATCACATTGCCTTTGTCATGCAGAAGCGCAAGGACGGCGCTCCCGATGGGAAGGATCATTCGGCGCTGTACGTCGATGGCGTGTTCCAAGGCGAGCGAACGATGAATTCGACGACTGCGGTTTTCAGGGACAGCCAACGAGTGACCATTGGCATGTGCGACGAATTCAATGGAGTCGGGGCATTGGACTTGTTTGGCAAAAGGTCGTTCATTGGCGACATCGCCGACATCAAGATCACAGGCGCCGCGCTTTCGCCGGACCAGTTCCTTTCCGCGCCGTCCGTTTCCGACAGCGCGCCTGCGGGCGCCGTGACGTGGACGGGGCTTGGCACGACGGACAATTGGAGCGATGCCGCGAACTGGAGCGGCGGCAGCCTGCCGGCGGCGGGCGACGCCGTGCATGTGGGCACGGCAAACCGCGTGGTGCTCGACCTGGAGACGGCGACGCCGCGCCTCGGCTCGCTCACCGTGGCGGGCACCCTCGCCTTTGCGAATTGGACGGGGCGAGTCGATGCCGACGAGGTGTCGGTCGGGTCTTTTGGCTGGGTGACGACGACAGGCGCCTTTGACAACACCACGTCGAACCGCGTCTGGTTCAGCTGCAGCAATCTGACGGTGGCGGCGGGCGGCGTCATCGACGTGGTGGGGCGCGGGTACAAGAGCGCCGACTCGAAGATAACGATGACGTCGGCATGCGGCCCAGGCGCCGCGGAAGCGGCAGCGCATGGCGGGTCGCACGGCAGTTTCGGAACGACGCGCGTGACGTCGAAGGCGGCGTACGGCGACGCGGAATGGCCGGAAGCCCCGGGTTCGGGCGGATACATGTGGAACAAGGATTTGATGCCCGGCGACGCGGGAGGGGCCGTGCGCATCGACGCGACGGGCACGGTGACGGTAAACGGCCGCATCGATGCCTCGGCGGCGAACATGATCGAATACGTAAAGTACGGTCGCGCCACGGGGGCGTCGGGCGGTTCCGTGCTGATTTCCTGCAAGCGGATTGCCGGCACGGGCGTCCTGGCCGCGCGCGGCGCGAATGGAACGGGCCATGTTGATTCCTGCGCCGGCGCCGGCGGGCGGATGGCCATCCATTACGATCCGACCGTGCAGACGGCGGACGATGCGGCGCAACTCGTCTTCGACGTGCGCGGTGGACGTCACTCCGAGAATGCGAACCATGCAAAAGGCGAAACAAGCACGTCTCTGCCGGGCGGCGCAGGCACGCTCTGGCTCCCCGATGCGAAACTGATCACGCCCACCACGCTTGATTCGCTCCGGGGGCGTCTCGTGAACGCGCCGACGCTGACGCTTGATGGCGACGTGACGCTGACGCAGTGGGTGGGCTTTGCAAACGACGGCGCGACCATCACCATCAACGGCAATCTGACGCTCGACGGCGCGGACAGCCGCCTGGAAATGGGATCCGTCTCGCAGATCCTCGAGTATCGATGCACACGCCGATCCTACACGAGCGCGACGCCAGGCGTGCTGACCGTGACGGGCGACCTCACGGTGAAAGACGCCGCGCGGCTTGACGTTTTTGCGGCGCGGACGAACGGCACGGACGCCGCCGGGGCGTTCGTGAACGTGGGCGGCACGTTGACCGTGGCCACGAATTCGCTCGTCTATCCCTTCGCCGAACCGGTGAACGGCGGCGCGCCCGTGTTCACGGCGAACAACGTCCGGCTCGACGCAGGCAGCGTCGTGGGCGCGCCTTCCAGCGGTTTCGCAGGCAGGAACGGCGGCGCCGGCTGGGGCCCCGGCGCAGGCAACAACGGCATCGGCGCGGGGCATGGCGGCGCAGGCGGTCACGCCACAGCGCAAAACGGTCTCGCGAACGACGACCCGCTGCGACCCGGCCTGCCGGGCTCGGGGGCATGCTTTACGTGGGGGCCTTCCTTGACATCCTTGATGACGGGTGGCGGCCATGTCCATATCATCGCGTCCAACGACATGCAGGTTGCCGGCATGATCGCCGTGAACGGCGACAGGGGGCTTGATGAAAACACGGCAATGCACTCTTCCGGTTCGGGTGCCGGCGGCACGATATTCCTAGAGGCGAAAACCGTGACCCTCGCGTCAACGGCCAGCCTCGTGGCCAACGGCGCCGAAGCACCGAAATGCCCTCTGACATTCTCCGGTGGCGGCGGCGGTTGCATCGCCATCTGGAGCGGCCTCGACCTCTGGAATCCGGACATGCCCCAAGGCTTCTGGAGCGAAAGGAGCCTCGACGAGCTTCCGTCGTCCTTCCAGATCGACCCCGCCGCGACCTTCAGCGTGGCGGGCGGCCCGGTGTCGTCGGCATCGTCGTCTGCGGCCGGCGAGGACGGCACGATCCGCTTTGTCCATGTCCACGGGCCGCTGGCGACGATCCTGATTGTCAAATAGTGGGTTCAACCCGCCGTGAAACAACTGGCAATCATCGGACTTTGGGCCGCGGCGCTTTTGGTGGCAACACGGAAGGCGCCCGCCTCAACGAACATCTACTATCGGCTGCGGGTTCCCCAGGCAGGCAAGTACGACCTCTACGCCCAACCCAAGCAGGCCAACGGCGCCATTTCCCAAATATGCGTCAACGGCGAGGCGCTGGCGAAGGACCTCTCGTTTGAAAGCAAAGCCAAGGTCTTCCCGGGCGTGGCGCTCCCTGAGGGCGGCACGATCGTCAAGCTGGCGCTGCCGCGTGTTGAAAAGGGGCGGAACGACGTCCATTTCGTCGTGACCGAGCACCGGGTCTCGCCGCGCCAGGCACGCCTTGAGGTGGAGGAGATGGATCCGCCGCCCGGCATCGAACTCGCCGGCGTGGAAACCGTGATCTTCAGCGAAGGTTTTGAATCCACGCCAAACGGCCTGCTCCCGAAAACCTTCGACTTCCAGAAGAACGACGTGACGACGAACGAGCTTTGCCGCTGGACGACGAATCTTGACGCCTTCCGAGGACGGAAATGCCTGATGTACGATTGCACGCAACTCGAAGACGGCTCGCGCGGCACCCCGGCGCCCTGGCACGGCTGGTTGAGCTGGTGGGGCGACGACAAAATCAAGGAGGGCTGGATCGTCTGGCGGGTCGCGTTCAAGCGCATGAGCGGCGTGCTCCAAGGCGAAATACGCTCGGAGTTCAAGTACAGTCCGACATCCGAAAAAACGAGCCGATGGATTTCGGAATGGCTCAAGTTTTCCGACACGTTCGGCATTCGCATCGAGGGCTTTCGCCACCACGAACCGATCGGGGCGATCCCCCTGCATCACTGGTGCGAAGGCGAAATCTGGCTGCCGACGCCCGGCACGCCGGCCGGCCACATCTGGGCGCGCCTCCATGTGAGGCGGCCCGATGGCTCCATGCAAAAAGGCGACTGGAAGCAGCTTCCCCTCGGAACGATGGAAATGGCGTCCGGCTACGGACTCATGCAGATCGGCGGCCGCGGGAAGGCAAAGTGGCTCTTCGACGAATTTTCACTGACTCAGGAGAAATAAGATGACAGCAACATTATTGGCGGGTCTCATGGGCGTCGCCACGTTGGAACTTGGCGACAACCTCACATGGGAGAACCAAAAAGTCGAAACGCCGTTCGAGACGCCAAAGGCCGAGAATTGGACCGCGTCCGATTGGCGCAAAATGGAAGGCCAAAAGACGGAAGCGGGCGGCACATGGAAGCGCACGTCGTTCGTCGTGCCGGCGGACTGGGACGGCTTGTTTGTCCGCTTCGAACAGCTCCCGCTCCAGCGCGTGGACATCGGCGTCTTCCTGAATGGCGAAAAGGCGGGCGAGATTCTGCGTCCAGGCGGCGACGTGGAGGTCTCCAAGTTCCTGAAGCCCGGCGCGACGAACGAGCTTGCCCTCTACTACACCGTGTCGGGGCAAGGCACCGAACACGGCGAATGGACCATCGGCGAATGGTTCCAGCACTACATGGGCCCCCGCCCCATGGCGCCTGCCAGGCTGATCGCGTCCAAGGGGCCGCAAATCGTCGACGTCTTCGCCAACACGAGCGCCCGGAAGCGGCGCATCGATTTCGAGGTCTCCATCACGGCGAGCGAGCGGTTCGACGGCTCGGCGGGCTCGGTGCTCCGTGTCGATGTCCTGGACGCCGCCACGAACGTCGTCAAGACCCTCTCAAGGAAGATCCGTCTCCAGCCGGGCGAAAACACGTTCACGCTCGGCGAATCCTGGGACGACCCGACCTGCTGGGAGCTGGGCGTCCCGTATCTCTACACGGCCCACGTCACCCTCGGCCCGGACGGCGCCCCGGACGCAGCGGCCGACGCCACGCAACACGCCCGCAGCCACATCCGCTTCGGCTTCCGGGAAATCTGGCGCGACGGCAAGGACTTGTGGATGAACGGACACAAGGTGCGCCTCCGCACGTGCTTCGCCTACAACCGCGCGGACAAGCTCGGCGCCAAGTTCCTGCAGGACATCGGCTACAACGTCCTGACCTACAACCACAACACGGACGCCTTCCCGATCTTCCCCTCCGACGAAACGCTGTCCTTCTACGACGAGGAAGGCATCGGCGTCTTCTGCGCGGCCGGCAATTTCGGCAACGTGGCAGGGTACGACTTCAACAAAGACGAGGCCGCGGCGGAGCAATACCGCAAATACCAGCGCCTCTTCCACCGCATGACGCGCAACCATCCCTCGCTGATCGCCTGCTACACGACGCAGATGATCATCTGCGACATCGGCTTCTCGCCGAACGCCATCGCGCAGAAGCCGGGCACCGCCCACCGCGACGAGCTCATCAACCTCTCGCGCGAGCTCAACCGCGTGTGGAATCCGAACATCCTCTACTACTCGCACGCGGACGGCGCGAACGGCGACATGTCCAGCGGCAACATCTACCTCAACTGGACCCCGCTCCAGGAACGCGAGGAATGGTTCAGCCAGTGGAAGCGCAAGGGCCTCTTCCCGTGGCACGGCGCGGAAGTCGGCCAGCCCTACATGGGCTGCTGGTACGACCGCAACCGCATCTACGTCGGCAACGAACGCCTCACGCAGTACTTCGGCGACGCCGTCTATGCCGCCGAGCGCGAAGACGACCTCCGCCGCAACCTCGACGCCGGCGCCACGATGCCGAACGCACACGGCTCCGAGACCGGGCATTTCATCGTCCAGCAGCACCCCTTCTACCAGGCGCTTGAACGGCTCTTCGTGTGGCGCTCCAATTCGCGATGGCGCGCGGACGGCATGAACGGCGGCTCCCTCTGGTTCAACCGCCAGGGCTACGGCAGCGAACGCTGCGGCATGTACGGCGAAAACAACCTCGAGCTCAGCAAGCCGACCCACGGCCGGAAGCCCGACTGGGCCTCCCCCGCCTACGACGCCTACCAGCTCGGCAACCGCGACTTCTGCGGCTACATCGGCGGCACCCCCGAACACTACGACAAGACGCACGCCTACTACGCGGGCGAGACGATCGCCAAGCAGGCCGTGTTCCTCTGGGACAGCGCGCGCCCCGCCTCGTTTACGTGCAAAGCGACGTTCAACGGCGAGACGAAAACCGCGACCGTCGACGTCCCGCCGGGCGAAACGCGCTTCGCGCCGTTCAACTTCACCGCCCCGCAGGTGAAGGCGAAGACGTCCTGCGAGCTGACGATGACGTTCACCCAAAACGCCGACGGCAAATCCGGCACGGAGGCGAAGGAATGGTTCACCGACACGCTGGCGATCGAAGTCTATCCCAAGACGCCCCGAGGCGCCAAGGTCGAATTCGCCGGCAAAGTCGCGCTGTTCGATCCAGACGGCGCGAGCGAAAACGTGCTGAAGGCGCTGGGGATCGACTACAAAAAAATCACCGGGCCCGAGCAGGTCACGGACGACGTCGCCGCCCTCGTCATCGGCAAAAACGGCGCGGACCGCATGCCGCTCACCTCGTTCGCCACGCGGCTGGCCACCGACAACTTCGCCATCGTCGTCCTGCCCCAGACCGCAGACACGTGGCGGGCGCTCGGCCTCAGGCCGATGGACACGATGTCGCGCATCCTCTTCCTGCGCGATCGCGACAATGCGGCGTTTGCAGGGGTTTCAGACGACATGCTCCAGTACTGGCGCGGGGCGCCAAGATACGGCAACCGCGACTTCGGCCCCGTCATGACGCATACGAAGCAGCGCGGGCCGCGCTGGACGCGCAACCACGTCGTCGCCGGCCTCACGCTCGAAATCCCGGCGGCAATCGGCTACCGCAGCCTCGTCGATGGCGAATACGACATGAACTACGCCGGCGTGCTGGAGTTCCTCGCCGGCACCGGGAAAATCACCTACTGCACGCTCGATTTCGAAAACCGCATGGACGTCGATCCGGCGGCGACGGCCGTCGCCCAGGCGGTCTTCGCCCAGGCGCTCAAAACCGAGACCCTGCCGCGGAACATCGTCCTCGTCGAAAACGACGCCGAGAAGGCCAAGGCGCTGGGCTTCACGGTGTCGGAGCCGACATCCGTCTGGCGCGTCCCCGCGCCCAAGGGCGCACCGTTCCGCGGCATCGGCCCCGGCCTCTGGCGCTGGACGGACCGCCTGGAAGCGCGGCTTCTCTCGAATCCGCCGGCGGGCTTCACGATCTCGGCGGGCGGGCTCGTCGCCGAAGGCGAGCGCAACGGCCGGCGCCACGTGCTCGTGATGGTGCCGCGCGAACAGCTTGCCGCGCGCTACAAAAAGGATCCGGAGACGCTTCAACCGCTGGCCGACATCTACGCGGACTACCTCAAAACGATGTCCCACCAAGCCCTCGTGGCGCTCGGCGCCGCGCCGGAAGGCGTGAAGGCGCCCCGATTCCGCGAAACGGATGTCCGATACCGCGCGCGCAAATACGAGTGGTACGACCTGTCGGCCCGACACCTGGTCGAAAAGTTCAGCGCGACGAGCCATGGCGACGACGCGGGCGCAATCCGCATCATCGGCGGCAGCCGCCTCTGGCCAAACAGCGGCCACGCCGTCAGGTGGAACGACAAACATCAGGCCGCGCTCGAATCCGGGGAGAACTTCTTCCTGACAAATCCCAATGACGACATTTGCAAGGCGTTCGGCTTCGAAACCGAGTACACGTGCGTGACGACGATCCCCGCCACCGCAATCGGCGCGCTCGACGTTCCCGCGCTCGACCTCTCGGCGCTTGAAGGGTTGACCATGCGCGTGCTGACGAACGCGCCGGACGGCTTCACGCTCTCGCCCGGCGGATTCTATGCGCACGGCAAGATCGGCGAGTCCGAAATCTACGTCGAGATGATGGAAGTCGATCTCGTCGAGCGAGCCCTCAAGGCCTACCCGCACCGCAACCGAAGCTGCGTCTATGCCGAGGAGCACGTCGACCGCCTCTACGCGCGCCTGCGCACAAACGCGGGCGTCCGTCCCGACGGGCAGCACGTCAAACGCGCGCTCTACCAGAGCGGCGTCGCCCCCTTCCAGCCCTTGCCGGCCGTCTATGTGCTCGGCCCCTTCGCGACCGGCCAGGACAACGACGGCACCATCAACACCGTCTGGAGCGAACAAGGCGAGAAGATGGCCATCGCGGGCGACTTCAACCCGAACATCGAGTTCCCCCTCCCCCAAGGCGGCACGTGCAACTGGCGTCCGACCCTCGCGCCCGACGCGGACGGACTCTTCGACTTCCGCACGCTCGGCGGCGCGTTCGAGAACGCGAGCTTCCCCTGCACCTACGCGATCGCGATCGTCAATCGCGAAGCCCCGGGCGAAGCCATCCTGAAATTCGGCGTGGACTGGCGCGCGCGCATCTGGGTCAACGGCGAAGAGGCGTTCGCAACCGCGATGGGTGCGCAGTATCCAAAATTCCAGATCAAGCTCGACTTGAAGGCAGGCGACAACGTGATCGCCTTCAAGATCGGCGCCGGCCGCGCAGGCAACAAGTTCTGGGGGCTCCTCGAAAACGAGTCCATCGGCGCCGACCGCCAGCTCCAAGACCCCGAACTCGACGCGCTCACGCTCTATCCCGAGCGCGTGACGCCCGTGTTCGACCCGTACGAGTTCTCATTCTGGTAGAAGCGCGATGCGCAGAAAACTTGTCAGCACAAAATGAAACGTCATTGATTGAATGGCGCATTTCCTGTAAACTTCCCGGCTGTCAAGTCAAAGGGGCGTTCGCCAACACGAACGCCCCCGCTGAAGAAAACACAAGGAAATCAAATGAAAAAAGTTTCATTCATCGCCGCCATGCTGGCCGTCGCCTCGCTCAATGCCTTCGCGGAGCTTAAAATCGCCACTGTCGACATGGAGGCGGTCATCATGGCCCATCCGCAAAGCGAGGAGAACAAGGCAAGCCTCGTCAAGCTCCAAAAGGAATTCGAAGCCGAGCGCGACGTCAAACGCGAAAAAATCAGGGATCTCTACAAGCAACTTGAGGCGATTGCCAAGGAGGCCGACAACGAAGCGCTCAGCGAGCAGGAGCGCAAGCGAAAGATCAACTCGGGGCGCGATCTGAGCCAGACGATCAAGGAAGAGGAACGCGCCCTGCGCACGCTCGTGGACGACCTGCAGCGGCGTCTCCAGGAAAAAGAGCTGCTGCTCTTCGGCAATGTCATGTCGGACATCAAATTTGAAATCAGCAAACTCGTGAAATCCGATGGCTACGATCTGATCCTCGACGCCTCCGCCTTCCGTCCCGGCGCCCCCGTGCCCATCGTCATGTATGCAAACCCCAAGTTCGACGTCACCGACAGGATCATCAAAGCGATCGGCGGCAAGCGTGTCGAAGCCCCCAAGCCCACGCCCGCCAAGCAGCCCCCCATCGACAGGCCTTTGCCATGAAACTATCCGAAATCGCGACCCGCGTCGGCGGGTCGATTCCGCCGGAATCGGCTGACATCGAAATCAAAGGCGTCGCCTCGCTTCGCGACGCCCTGCCGGGAGACTTGTCCTTCCTGGCCAACCCGAAGTACGCCGGCCAACTGCCCACGACCCGCGCCTCGGCCGTGCTCGTCGCCCGCGATGCCGAACCGCCATCGTGCACTGCCGTGCTGGTGCGCGTCGATTCCCCCGACAAGGCGTTCGCGCAGATCGCGCCGCTCTTCACGCCGCCGCCCGTCGTCCATCCCCCCGGCATCCACCCCACGGCCGTCATCGGCCGTGACGTCACGATGGGCTCCGACTTGCACATCGGCGCCTACGCCGTCGTAGGCGATGGCGTGACCCTTGGCGACCGCGTGGTGCTCGGCGCCCACGTCGTGGTCGGCGAGGGCTGCATCATCGGCGACGACACGCAGCTCTACCCGCTCAGCTCCGTGCGCGAACGTTGCCGCATCGGCAAGCGCGTCATCCTCCACAACGGCGCCGTCATCGGCAGCGACGGCTACGGCTACACGACGCAAGTCGGCTCCGATGGCGCAATCTCCGTGGAGAAAATCCCGCAAATGGGCATCGTCGAACTCGGCGACGACGTCGAAATCGGCGCCAACACGACGATCGACCGCGCTCGCTTCGGCGTGACGAAGATCGGGCGCATGACGAAGATCGACAACCTCGTGCAGATCGGCCACAACGTGCAGATCGGCGACTGCTGCGGCATCGTCTCGCAAGTCGGCATCGCCGGGAGCACGCACATCGGCAACGGCGTGATGATCTGGGGCCAGGCGGGCCTCGCCGGCCACCTGAACATCGGCGACCGCGTGGAGATTCTCGCGCAAGCGGGCGTCCACCGCGACCTCGCCGCCAATGGCACCTACCTGGGCGCCCCGGCAATCACTCGCCGCGAGGCGCTTCGGCAGCTCCTGATACCGAAGACCGTCGAAACGCTGAAGAAGGAAGTCGCCGACCTGAAAGCCAGGCTTGCTGAATTGGAGAAAGACAAAGACGCATGAAAATTCTCGTCACCGGCGGCGCCGGCTACATCGGCGGCATCGCCACCAAACATCTGCTGGATGCAGGGCACGACGTCGTCGTGTTCGACAATCTCGAACGCGGACACGAGCAGGTTCTGGATCCCCGGGCGGACTTCTTCCCGGGCGACCTGCGCTTCATCGAGGACGTTTACGAGGCGATGGAAGAAGCGCAACCCGATGCGGTGATGCACTTCGCGGCCTACGCGCTCGTCGGCGAATCGGCGGGCGATCCGGGGATGTACTTCTACAACAACGTCGCCGGCGGCGTCAACCTCGCCAAGGCGATGGTGGACAACGGCGTGAAGCGCATCGTCTTCTCCTCCACCTGCGCCACATACGGACAGCCCGAGACAATGCCGATCACGGAGGAAACGCCGCAACGTCCGACGAATCCCTACGGCCACTCGAAACTCATGTTCGAGCAAATTCTCGACTGGTACCGGAAGGTCCACGACTTCCGCCCCGTCCTGCTGCGCTACTTCAACGCCTGCGGCGCTGAAGGTCGTCTCGGCGAGCATCACGACCCCGAGACCCACATCATCCCCAATGTGCTCAAGGTCGCGCTCGGCCAAAGCGACCATGTGGACGTGTTTGGCGACGACTACCAGACGCCCGACGGCACGTGCGTGCGCGACTACATCCATGTCTCGGATCTGGCCGAGGCGCACCGGCTTGCCATCACCTCGGACTTCACCGGCGCGTTGAACCTCGGCACGGGCCGAGGTTTCTCCGTTAAGCAGATCATCGAGGCCGCACGCAAGGCGACCGGGCATCCGATCCCAATCCGCATTGCCCCGCGGCGACCGGGCGATCCCGACCTGCTTGTGTCGGATCCGAGCAAGGCGGAACGTGAAATCGGCTGGAAGGCCCGCTATCTGGAGCCCGAGGGGATCATTGCCACGGCGTGGGAATGGCACCGCCAACATCCCGACGGCTATGAAGACGATGACGCCGACGAGCATGATGAAGACAACGAAGCGTGATAATGAAGAGGAGCACGAAGCCATGTTGAAAGGCATTTCCCCAATTTTATCCCCCGAGATGCTGTCCGCGCTTTGCGCCATGGGCCACGGCGACGACGTCGTGCTGGCGGATGGACACTTCCCCGGCGAAATGTTCGCCTCGAAACGGTTCGTCCGCGCCGACGGCGTCGACGTCCCGCGCTTGCTCGATGCGATCCTGCCTCTTTTTGAGCTCGATGCGTATGTCGAAACGCCGATGACGACGATGGAGGCGGTGCCGGGCGACACGCTCGACCCCGCCGTGGAAGGCGCCTACCGCGCCATCGCCGGCCGCCACGGCTGCGCCTGGGCGAAAATGGGGCGCCTCGAACGCTTCGCGTTCTACGAACGCGCCAAGAAAGCCTTCCTGATCATCCAGAGCGGCGACGTCGCCAAGTACGCCAACCTCATCCTCCGCAAAGGCGTCACCCCGGTTCAGTAGGCTGCCTTGGCGAGTCAAACGTATTTGACTCGCAACTTTGGGCTTTGGACTTTGGACTACTCTTCTTCCAACGCCCAAAGCAGGCCGCGGACGATGATGTCCGCGACTTGCGGCGTGTTCTCGAAATCGTCGAAGTTGTGCCCGAGCGAGCTGTAGAAGATCTTGCCCTTGCCATAACGGCGCGTCCAGACGACCGGCATGACGGTTCCCTTGATCCAAGGCGCATGTTCGCCGCCAAACGTGGTGGTGGCCAGCACATGGTTGCTCGGATCGACGTGCATGAAGTACTGCTCGCTGTGCATCGGAAACTCGGCGGGGATGCCGCGCATGATCGGATGGTCGGGCTCGACGACTTGCACCGTGTAGTCGATGATGCCGCCCGGGTGCGACACCCATTGGCCGCCGACCATGAACTGGTACTCGGTGTTGTTGCGGAAGGCGTCGCCCATCCCGCCATGCCAGCCGCCGCAGGCCATGCCATCGCGGATGGCTTCGAGAAGCGCCTTCTCGTGGTCGCCGCCGATCGTCCCCATCGTCCAGACCGGCACGACGAGGCCGTACTGGGTTTTGAACTCCGGATCGAGCAGGCGGTCCTGCGTATCGAAGACATCGACGTGGAGGCCATGCGCACGCAGGCGCTCGGCGATCATGTCCGAGGTCTCAATGGGATTGTGGCCGTCCCAGCCACCGCGAAAGATCAAGGCTTTTTTCATGGGGGCGTCCTATCGTGATTAGTCAAGCTCGCCGGCAACAAGGCCCATGGGGAGCGGCGCGGGACGCTCGCAGGTCGTCGTGAGGGCGATGGAGCGTCTTTCTTCAGCCGATTCGCAGATGCCGCACAGGATGTCGAGCACATGGAACGCAAGATCGCCGCTGCAGCGATGGGGGCGCCCCTTGGCGACGCCCGCCGCAAGATCGGCCAGGCCAATGGCGCGCATGTTGCCGTTGTAGATGAACGGATTGTCAGCCGGCGCCCAATCGGCGGAAAGCCCCGCCTTGAAGAAGCGGATGTCGCCATCGAAGCAATTGGGATCGGGGACGTGCAGGCTGCCCTCGGTGCCGTGGAGCTCAATGTCCACGAGGTTCGAATGCTTCCAGACGTCAAAGCTCGTGATGAGCGTGATGACGGCGCCTGAGCTGAATTCGAGCAATGCGGCGACGTGCGTATCGATTTCAACGGGGAACGTCTTCCCCTCGTTCGCCTTGATCCCCTTCCGGAGATCCGTCGAGCGGTTGGTGAACGCGGAGACACGCGCCACGGGGCCAAGCAGATTGACCAGCGCAGTGAGGTAGTAGGGACCCATGTCAAAGAGCGGGCCGCCGCCTTTCTGGTAGTAGAAGGCAGGCGAGGGATGCCAGGACTCGTGCCCATGGCAGAGCATGAACGCCGTGCCCGAGACGACGCGCCCGACGAGCCCGTCGTCGATCAGCTTCCGGCACGTCTGATGCCCGCCGCCAAGAAAGGTGTCAGGTGCGCAGCCCACGCGCACGCCCTTCGCCCCGGCCGCTTGAATGACGCTCCGCCCGCCTTCGCGATCAAGCCCGAAGGGCTTCTCGCAATGAACATGCTTGCCCGCCTCGATCGCGCGCAGGTTGATCGACACATGCGACTGCGGAGTGGTCAAATTGAGAATGGCGTCAATGGACGGATCGGCGAGAAGGTCGTCGACCGACATCGCCTCCAGGCCGTAGGTCTCGGCGCAAGCCTTCGCCGCCTCCGGCCGCAAGTCCGCGCAAGCGCGAAACGTCATTTGCTTGTTGAAAATCTTGCCGTTCTTCAGGTACGCGTGGCTGATGTTGCCGCAGCCAATCAATCCAATGTTCATGCGAGAACTCCACAGGACAAAAAAAATGGCGGAGGGGGAGGGATTCGAACCCCCGGTAGCATGAAGCTACGCTTGATTTCGAGTCAAGTACATTCAACCAGGCTCTGCCACCCCTCCGGGTCGGCTTAAAAACCAAGGACAATCTATCAAAAACGTCGAAGGGATTCAACCACAAAACGTCGGTTCGCAATCGGGCGTGTGTCAAAAGAGCAACGGACAAATCCGGCATTGCCGATGTCATTTGAAAGGGAATGCGGTTTTCAACTACGAAATGCACGGAAAATTTTTGTGCCTCTTTGTGTTGGTAATGTGGCTATGAAGGAAGCTTGGAATTGGGGCGTGGCCGCGGCGGCTTCGCCGAGCGGGGAATGGCCACGAAAAACAAGTATGTGGGTGAGTCAAGCGCCTTTTTTTGCCGTTTCGTCTAAGCCCTTCCTTGGCAACAGTTTACGAGAAGATTTGGTCGAAGTCGGCTCAGGGGCGCGAGCGG
>JBMNOD010000106.1:0-10371 GCA_050942875.1 Kiritimatiellia bacterium | reverse complement strand
ATTCGCCGCTGTCCTTCGGCTTGCTGATGCCATTGATCATGCGCTTCATGCGCTTGGCAAACGTGCGCTCCTCGAAGAGCTTCATCAGCTCCGAGAAGGCGCGGTCTCGTCTTGTGGGCGAAACGGGAAGGTTGGGATCGTTCATGGCTGGTGTCCTGTGCTTGGATGGAAAGGCAAAAATTTCTCGAAGATACGGGCGGGCGGCATGCCCTTTCACCTGTTAATACGAACGTCAGGGCGAATTTCTTAGAGGCACAAAAGAAAAAGTTGCATCGTCAGCCTAAAATTCGTGTTGCACGGGAACGTGTGCGACTCGGCACAGCACGGCCCACGTCGGCCTCAAGGTTCAAGCCGGGCCAGAGCATCCGCATAATGGAAGAAAAACGCCTCCACAATGTCTTCGGACGCCACGTCGGCAAGCGACCGAATGATCGTCTCGCCACGACGCAGGGGAACCGTCTTTCGCACAATGCGCAAGCCCTTGCGCTCGTGCATCTTGACCTCGACTTCCGGTGCGATGGCGGTGGGAAGCGACAGACTCGTGATCCGAAAGCCGATCTCCTCGATCGTCCCGTTCGTCACCGAAACCCCGCATGCGGCGCGGGTCTCCTGCATGGAGACGACGCGGCCCTGTTTTGCGAGCCGCCGGGCGATTTCTGAAAACGCCGGGCGCACGACCCGGGCAATGAAGGAAATGAATTGCGCCTCCTCCTGTTCTGCACGTGTGCTCCGCATCCGCGCAGCGCCTGTGAGAAAGCGCGTGCGCCAGCCCGGTTTCGTCTTTTGAATCGCGTCGTCCATGATGTCGTCCTGCCTTGAAAATGTCGTTGCATTCTATCATATACGAGAAGCGCGAGTCAAATTCTCAGGTTGACAATAAAACGGGCGTTGGCGTAACATACGCCCAACACGAAGACCTTGCCGTAATCGCGACAAGCGTCATTCCTCAGCAGGAGATCCATAGCCATGTCCTTCACATTTTCCCAACCCGGAGCCGAAATTTTCATCCCCGACGGCACACCCGCGGCCGATGCGCTTCGGCGCGTCAAGTCTCTCATCGTCGGCGCCCACCAGGACGACATCGAATTCATGGGCTTTCCGCTCATTCGCGACGCCTACAGCACGGACGAACCCACCCTCGGCGCCGTTGTCATGACGAACGGCGCAGGCTCGCCGCGCGCAGGCGTCTACGCCGACTGCACGGACGAGGACATGCAAGAGATTCGTCGCCAAGAGCAGCGTCTTGCCGCACAAGTCGGGCGCTACGCCGCCATGATCCAGCTCCGCTTCACCAGCAAGGCGCTGCGCGATCCCGACGACCCCGCCCCTGCCGCCGAGCTCGCCGCCGTCATCCGCGCCATGAAGCCCGAAACCGTGATGACCCACAACTTCGCCGACAAGCACAACACGCACGTCGGCACGGCGCTCAACGTCGTGCGCGCCATTCGTTCCCTCCCCAAGGCGGATCGCCCCAAACGCCTCCTCGGCGGTGAAATCTGGCGTGGTCTCGACTGGATTCCCGACGACGAAAAGATCCGTCTCGACGCCGGCGGGCGCGACGCGCTCGCCGGGGCGCTCATGGGCGTCTTCGACTCCCAGATCGCCGGGGGCAAGCGCTACGACCTCGCCACCTTCGGACGCCGCCGCGCCAACGCCACCTACGGCGAATCCCATGCCGTCGACGACCTCGAACAAGTCGCCGTCGCCATCGACATGACGCCGATGATCGAAGACGATTCGCTCGCTGCGATGGACTTCATCGAAGGTTTTGTCGAGCGCTTCCTCAACGAGCTCCGCGACACCATCCGCTCCGCCGGCGGCTAGCCGGAAGCGGGGGGCGGGAGGTGGGCGCACCCAACACGGGCGCGGCGTCCCCGCCGCGTTTCGCTGCCGCATCCGTCCAACACGCCCCCATGCCCGTACAACGTGTCTGTCCCCCAGCCCCTGGCACCCGACCCCTATTTCTCCGCGCGCACGTCAAGCCTCACCCAGCCGTCGGGTTCCGCGAAGGCGACGCAATCGACGACGCCCAGCGGCGTCATCACGTCGAGCATGTACTCGGCGATCGCCACCCCTTCGACCACGGCGGCGCCCTCGCCTCCCCCAGTCAGCGAACCGGCCAGCTTGGCGATCGCGCCGAGGTGCCGAAGCTCGGCCTGCATCGTCGGCATGTCGGCGCGAGCGGCCGCGACAGCGGCAGGGTGCGCACTCCGCCACGTGTCCGCCACAGCGTCAAGCGTCGTGGAGTCGGTCTGGCCACCTGAAGCGCACCGACGACGATAACTGCCGTAATGCGAGCCGATGTGAAGGAAACAATCGTCTTCCAACTCCAAAAAGGCCATGTCGTCGTGTCTTGCACGGCTCAAAAAATCAAGGTGGGATGAAAAGACAAAGCGCGTCTGCACATGCTCCCGCCCGACGAAATCCGTCTTCAACTTCGCATCGGCGGCTTCGCGGCGCGCCGTCTCGATCCACGCATCCGACCACGCCTTGAAATTGTCGCCTTGGCTCCAGGGCAGCACCGCATTGATTGCGGGACAGGCCAACCCCATGATCCGGCCTTCGTAGGGCTTCCCGCTCAGATACGCAGCGGCAAGCCCCTCGCCCACCGGCGGGGCCAAGGCGCCAAGCTCGGCAACAGCGGCAGCGTCGAAAACGGCCAGCAGCGGAACCCCTTCCGCACGTATGCCCATGCCAGGGGCGGGAAGATCATTGAAATTTGAGAAGCGGTGCATGGCGGCGATCGCCGGGTCGTCGAGTTTGGCGCGAAGGGTGAACGCAACGCCTGGCTCTTTGAAGGAACCGGTCGTGAAAGTCGCCGGCATCGCGGCGACTCCGCTCGGAACAGACGTCCAGACGGCATGGCGGACCCCCTTGAAATCGACTTCCCACGGACGAACATCGGCAAAGGCCGCGGCAAGGTGCTCGTCGCGAACACCGACCATGACGCGTGTTGCGAGCTGGCGGACGGTCTCGGGATCCGTGGAAAGCGTCGCGAGCAACATGCCATCGACGATGTCGAGACCAAGCAGGAGGTCGCGTCCGCAGGAATCGACAAGCCCGTCAAAACGCATGAAACGCGTGCCGGAGGGCGTCGTCTCCATCCGGCCGAGGCCGGGGATCCATTTCACGCGCCAGAGCAGTTCCATGAACTTGGTCTTCCAGCCCACATGGCTGGCACCGGCGAGATGGGCGTCGTCGAATGCGCCGGTCCCCCAGGCATGGGGAATGTAGCCCACGACCGTGTTGCGCCCCGTGAGCCAGAAGATCGTCTGGTAGACGCCGGGCTCGGCGACGATGTCGCGGATGTCGGAAACGCCTGCTCGCCCGAGCATCTCGAGAAACGTCTCGTTGCGGCCGAGCGTCTTCCATTCGGCGGCGAGGCCGACGTGGTAGGAGACGGCAATCGCCTCGGACGGAATGGCGCCGAAGAGCGCATCCATCCGCCGCGGATGCCAGAGGCACCAGAGCGCACAAAGGAGCGCGAAGAGCGCGAGCCATGCCTTTGGCGAAAAGCGCCTGGACTTCATGCAGGCTCCTACTCGGCGTATTCGTCTTCCTGTTCGGCAACAGAGGCGTCGAGCAGCGCCAGCAAATCAGGTCTCATGGCCACGAGATTGGCCTCGAGCCAGCTTGTCCAGACGAGGTTCGCGGCATCGGAGAACATCGTGCCGGAGACCTGGCGGCTGATCGAGTCGAACATCAACTTTTCGCCTGGCTGACGATCGACGACCTTGAAGAAGACGGCGCCTTCGGGGAAGGGGATGGCGCCCTTGAAGACATCGCCAGCGTTCAGGGAAGCCATCACCGTGGCGATCTGGCGCCCCGCCGGGACATCGGTTTCGCCGTAGGAGTCCATGAGGGAGTACGTGAAGTTGGTGCTGACAACGAGATTTTGTTCGGCGGCGATCTCGCTGAATTCCCGCCCCGCCTCCAGCCCGGTGTTCATCGCATCAGCAATCTTGTCGATCTGCGTCTGGAAAGCCGTTTCAGCGGCATCGCGCTTCGCGGCGAAGTACACATCCCGCTCGACGGCCTCAAAGGGCCGGATGTGCGCGGGGATGTTGGTGACGAAGCCCATGACGTAGGACTCGGCGCCACCATTGACGGCCTCGCTGAAACGGCCGATGCCAGGCCCCGGTTCGAGCGCAAAAGCGGCTTCGACGAACGCAGGGGAGGCTTCCAAGATCACCGGGGAGCCCTCGGCGGTGAAGAGGCGGCTCGTCACACATGCATAACCGGCGGCGGCGGCGGCGGCCTCGAAGGTGAGCGTCTCGCTGCGGTTCGTGTAGAACACATCCGAAAACTCGGCCGCGGCACGGTAGGCAAGGTACTTGGATTCCTCGGTGGCAAGCTCCTCTTCAATCTCGTCGCGGACGTCTTCGAGCGGCTTCGTCGTCTCGACATCATTCGTGCCTTTGACGACGTATCGACTGATGTTGGCATCGTAGAAGTCGAAGATTTCCTCTTCCGCGATGGAAACCTTGTCAAGATAGTCCCTGGCCTTGAAGGGCGCATAGACGACTTGGCGCTGGTCTGACAGCGCGTAGAGGCTGGAATTCTTTTCGTAGAACGCACGCGCCTCCTCCTCGGCCACCTCCATCTCGGTTGCGTTGAAGGCATTCGAGACAACGGCGGTGCAGAGGGTGAAGACGTCCGTGTATCCGCGGGTTCTAAGCGCGAGGGTCGAGGGCGGCACCCAGCTCGCGCTCGGCGCGACAAGCTGTTCAAGCCGGGCAAGCACAATGCGCTGCCGTAGCATTTCCTCGAAGAAGTCGGAACTCAGATTGGCGTTTCGGAGCACGGCATGATAGATGTTCTCGTTGAAAACCCGGTTTTGGTCGTGGAACGTCGGATCGTCGTGGATGACGCGCGCGACATCCTCGTCCGAAACGCCGACGCCCATTTTCTCGGCGGCCCGAAGCGCGGCAAGACGGAGCCAGACTTCGCGTTCGATGCTGTCGGCCGCCTCGCTTCCACGGTCGTTCTCGATCTCAAACGCGATGAACCGGCGAACGCTCTCGTATTCACCCCGCCGAACGGTCTTGCCATCCAGGGCTCCAAGACCTTCGTCCGGGATGTCGTTGCTGCACGAAAAGTCCGAGCCCGCGAAAGCCAGCGCGACGATCGTTGCGAAGATGCCCCAGATCCACTTGTTGCGGATCATTTTGTTGAACTTGATGATAAACACGAGAGAATCCTCTTGTCGCACCGAAAATTTGACAGTCGAAAACAGGCATCCCAACGGTGCATGGCCTGGGATGCCTGTTCCACAGCCGCCTCGACGACTACCGCCGTCCCACGGGCGTGGGCGAAGGCTTCGTCGTCGGCACGACGGGCTTCCAGGGAGGCCTCGTGGTGGTGACGCCAACGTCGGGAACGGCATCGGGACCGACGAAACGGGTCAATCCTGTGCCGGGCCACGACGTGGTCGTCGTGGTCGTCGACGTGGTCGTCGTCGTCGTCGTTGAAACGGCGACGATGTAGACATCGCCCGGGCGCTCTTCGTCAGGCCTGGCGCCGAGGGCGTCGCGCACGGCATTGTAGAGATCGCGGCACGCCCAGGCATGGGTTCCACCAAGAATCGTGATGGGCTCATGCACGGCTGCCTGGGCGTCGGCCTTGAGCGCCTCGGGCAGGACGTCGAACGCAGCGATCAGCGGGATCGTGTCCATCGACGCAAACGTCATCGACGCGAAGGCTTCCTCCACAAAGCCAACCCGCTCGACGGCATCGGATGCCAGCGCGGGAATTGCGCCGGCGATGGCCTTGGCAACGGCGATGCGGCCTTCATCACGCCAATCTTTGATCGCGGCGAACAACGTCGTGGCGATTTCGCTGAGCAGCACACGCTTCTCTTCGTAGGTCTTCCCCTTGCCAACGACCGAATCGACGGCCTTCTGGGCAATCTCGCTTGCTTTCGCAATGTCGCCCTTGCTTTCGGCCAGCAGCTTGGCGAGCGCCACGTACTGGCTCGGCGCCACAACCGGCGTCGTGCCGGTCGCGGCGGTCTCCTCTGCTCCATTCACCGCAAGGCCCGCAAAGAGGCCCGCGATTCCAAGCATTCCCAACAACATGATTCGTTTTTTCATTTCACGTCTCCTAAGAAAACATCGCCCTTTTCAAGCGCGTCCCGTACTCCGGATTGTCTCAACCATCAAAACCAACTGTCGAAATTAAAGTTGATCGGCTCAAAGCCCTCGTTGCTGTCGTCGGCAGGGGCTTCTTCCGAAGCCCCGACACCGTCGGCGGCACCATCGTCAAAGCCGACGCCGCCCTCGCCGTCGTCTTCACCCGTGCCCTCGCCCGAAGGGCCTTCCTTCGGCTCCTTGACGGGCTTCTTCGAGGCGATGGCGGAATCGACCACGGCGACCTGGCCTTCGAGGAAGGCGTAGGAGGTGATGCTGCCGTCCGGCGCGACGACCATGACGGACACGGCCATCTTTCCGCCGATTTCCGCATAGGCCCGCCAGATCTTCACGATGCTCCGATGCTTGAACGACACCGCCTCGATGTCGTTCACGCCACGCTCGATGTCGGCCATGAACTCGCCGCCGCGACTCGAAAGACGCGTGAAGTCCTGGTCTCCAAAAACCTCGACGGCGGAATTCCGCCGAATCGAATGGACTTTGTACTGCGGTCCCGACAACTCCATATGGCTGCCACCCGAGGCGAAGATCATCGTGTGGTGCCTGCCATCGTTGGCGACGGAAATCTCATTTCGTTCCGTGAGCTTCGAGCAGACCACGCCCAACGGCGTCGTCACGGTCAGCGCTTCGATTCCGGCCTGCACATCGGCGTCCGTCTTGCCGCCCGTCAAAACCTTGCTGATGGTAATGAACGTGCGAAGCTTGCCGCTGGCGAGCTCCAGCGTCTTCTTCTCGACGTTCCCGCCTTCACCATGCTTGACGACAAGATCCCCACCGCCGCCGAGCTTGAACTGGTGGTCGTTGGAGAGGATGAGGTGCGCTTCCGGCGGCACCTCGTCCGACTTCTGCGCTTTCCCCACCAGGACGCGCGTCCCGTAGGGATAGGCCTGGCCTTCGCGTGCGGGCACCGGCTCCGCATCACCGGGTTTCATCACGGAAACCTTGCCTTCTATCTTTGTGATCCGGAAGAGCGGATCAAAGAAAGCCGATTGCGCGACGCTTCCCCATGTCGCGAAGAGAAGGACGAGCGATATTGTCAAACGTAGCCTAGAGGTCATACTGAAGTTTTCTCCGAATCGAAAATCCCGAGCCGGCTGGAACCAGTCCGGCGCTGAAAGAGTTTTACTCCTACACGCGCTAATATTAAGGACAAGTCGCGCCAATGTCAAACCGAAACGTACATTGAATCAATCAAGCCCCCTACAGCAGGTGCTGGCCGCTGTCGACGTAGAGGATCTGGCCGGTGATCGTCGCCGCCCGAGCAAGGTAGATCACGGCTTGGGCGATGTCCGAGGGAATGCAACGCACGGCAAGCGGCATGGGGCCGGCGGGCTCGGACATCCCCTCGGGCGCAAGCACCGGCCCGGGCGCAACGGCGTTCACGGTGATCCGCGGCGCCATCTCAAGCGCGGCGCCTTTCGTAAAGGCCTCCAGCGCCTTCTTCGTGATCCAATACGGCAACGTCGCGGGGGCGGCCTTGGCGACGCAACGGTCGAGGATGTTCACAATGCGGCCGCAGTAGTCGTCGGGGAGAATCTCGCTTTCCGCAGCGCATCGCGCCAGCGCCTTCGTCAACAGGACGGGCGCAAGCGCGTTGACGTGCCAGAGTTCATCGAACTCCTCGACCGTGGCGTCCGCCAACGTGGCTTGGGAATAGACCGATGCGTTGTTGACAAGGATGTCCACCCACCCCGCCATCTCCCAAGCCGTCTTCATGACGACGTCAGGCGCATAGGGGTTCGTAAAGTCGCCGCAGACGAGCCACGCCTGGCGCCCCATGTCGTGAATCTCCTCCGCGAGCGTCTCCGCCTCGACCATCGACCGGTGGTAGTGTATGACGATGTCGCAGCCCTCGCGCGCCATTGCCAACGCGATTTCACGCCCGAGCCTCACCGCGCAACCGGTGACGAGCGCCACCTTGTCTTCCAGCAAGTTCATCTCACTTCTCCCCCTGGTTTGCTTCAAGGCCTACGCCTCGGCTGTGGGCGCCTCGTCCCAGATTTCCGCGACGCGTCGCACGGCTTCATGGAAGCGTCCCGTCTCGTAGGCCAAATCAAGCACCGTATAGCGCGAGCGGATCATTTGCGCGGCGATGACCGTCGCCCCGCACCGCGCGTTGCTCAACCCGATCTCGCCGGGCGTCACAGGGCACCCCGCGCAGCGCAGCATCTCCCGCATCCGCATCCAGGGCATGAGCTGGGCGTCCACGCGCGCGCGCAACGCGCTGAATCCATCCGCGACATCCTCCAGACGCCGCCGCAGCGCCGCCGGCCCGAGGTGCTTGGCCTTGGACTCCGCCACGACGCGGTCCCCCGCCTCGTCATGGCCGAAGAGCTCGCGAATCGCCGCTTCGCGCCCCTCCCACGCAGGATAGCGCATCAACGCCTCTTCAATGTCCCCTCGTGTAAAGGGCGTCGCAAAAAAATGTTCCATGATGGCCAACGCGGCCAGCGTGCCGATCCCGACCTTGAAACCGTGCGAAGGCTCCGAGCCATCGGGTCTGCGAAGCCCCGCCATCTCCCAGACGTGCGAGAACATGTGCTCGCACCCCGAAGCCGGACGGCTCGACCGGGCCGCCTGCATGGCAAAGCCGGAAAGCGCCAGGCCTTCAAAAAGCCCCTCAAACGCGCTGGGGTCGCCCTCCTTCAGATCGCGTGGTCGATTGAGCCAGCCGGGAAGCGGATCCTGCACCATGCTCCAGGCGGCCTCATGGATCGCCGATTCATTCCCCGCGCCCAGCATGTCCGCGATGATCCAATCCGCGCCGCCCGTGACCTTCGCCATCAAGTCGGCATAGCCGGAAGCGGTCAGCTCATACGGCGCATGACGCAACACGTCCACGTCCGCCGCGATGCCCAGCGGCGCGCGGCAGGGAACGGTTTTCTTGAAGCCGGCAATCGTCATCGGCGCACCATGCGAGGCATAGCCGTCCACAGATGCCGCCGTCGGAACGCACAGATAGCCTGTGTCGAGCTGTTCGGAGGCCAGCTTGCAAATGTCGTTGATCGTCCCCGCGCCAACGGCAACGGCGACGGCCTGGCGAGCCTTCAAAACCGCATGCACCGCCTCGACCGCCGCCTGGTCCGCATGGGGGGGCTTCTCGAAGACGCATGGCTGCAACATGTCCACGCCTGCGGCCCGACAGGCGCCATGGACCTCGCGCCCCGCAGCGGCGAACGTGTTGGGGTCGGCCACGAGGCAGGCCGGACGGCCGGGAAACAGCGCCTTGAACATCTGCGGCGTCCGCGAAAGCACGTCGTCGCCAAGCCAGAACATCCGGGTTTCGGTCGCGCTCTCCAGCGCCTTCTGGATCCGGGCGCTGACGGCGGCTCCGGTCGTTTCCTCTGTGGGCATTGCTTCTCCCTGCTTGTGTTGTGACATGCCGCAAGTATAGCAGACGCCCACGCGCCCCGCAACTGTCCGATTACTGGCGACCGGCGACGGGTGTGTGTCAGAATCGTGACATGCTTCCTTGAGTTTCCATGAAACATGGAGAAGCCTTTTTGAAGGGTGGGAGATGGAGTCCAACGGGTTCCTTGTCCCTCTCGGTGTCTCTGTGCCTCTGTGTTTCATTCCATTGGCGCAGGCTACGCCGGAAAGCGCCTGTGTGGCGGCTGTGGCGGCTGTGGCGGCTGGGGCGGCTTCGCCGGGTGGGGAATGGCCACGAAAAACACAAGAAGGCACAAAAAGCTGGTCGTAACGGGGCCTGGGGCGTCCCCGGCCTGGACTACGCTCTACGCTCTTCTCACTCCTCACTATGCGAAGGGTGGCGCGGCGTGGGTGGTGGGGGTTTGGACAGGATTACAAGATTGACACGATTGCCTAGGTAGTTGGAATCCTGTCCAAAAAACGGGGTCTGGGGCGTCCCCGGCCTGGACTACGCTCTACGCTCTTCTCACTCCTCACTAAAAAAGCCTGCTTTTTTGACACGATTGCCTAGGTAGTTGGAATCCTGTCCAAAAAACGGGGTCTGGGGCGTCCCCGGCCTGGACTACGCTCTGCGCTCTTCTCACTCCTCACTATGCGAAGGGTGGCGCGGCGTGGGTGGTGGGGTTTCACCGGAAGGGCGAGAAGGGCGAGAAGGGCTGGGGCGGCTTCGCCGAGTGGGGAATGGCCACGAAAAACAAGTATGTGGGTGAGTCAAGCGCCTTTTTTTGCCGTTTCGTCTAAGTCCTTTCTTGGCAACAGTTTACGAGAAGATTTGGTCGAAGTCGGCTCAGGG
>JBMNOD010000105.1:0-10437 GCA_050942875.1 Kiritimatiellia bacterium | reverse complement strand
TGGCGTTGGGAAAGGGGCACGGACATTCCTGTCCGTGTTCGTCCACGGGTTGGAAAACCCGTGCCCCTGATTTGCAGCATGAATTATGGCCGGGTTAGTAAAGGCTACATCGGCTGCGCTTATGGTACAGAATCAAACACGGTGCTTGATCGTTGGGACAACCCATGCAACGTTCACATACGGGGACTTACGATAGCATCCGACGAGTTTGACAAGACCTTTGGAAAGGCTGTTGGCGATGTTGTCGTATGGTCTATCGGTAGAAATGAAATTGACGAACTAGGGCAAGGAGATGATATCATCAACTCAAGCGCTAAAAAGCCGCAGGGTGGCAATCGCGGAGGTTGCACCTTGTCACAGCCACCGGATCGATAAAGCAATGCATCTTTTTCAAACCCAATCGCTAGGCATTCAGGACGTTGCCACCAACGAGACGGTGACGCTTGGCGGCACTGTCTCGACCCTGACCCGTGGCATGGACAGCCGCCACCGCCTGGCGGTGTTGCGTGTCGGGGATGCGCCACCCGTTCAATACGGCTACGACACCGAGAATCGCCTTTCCACGGTTTCCAACCCCGCTTTTGTTGCCACCTATGCTTATACCTCCGACGGCTGGGATGCTGGCTATGGCATCACGCCGACCAACGGCGTTACCCTTGCCCGTGAACTGACCCGCGACCCCTACCGTCGCAGTTTGATAACGGCCATCACTAACAGCGTCAACGGCACAGCGACGGCTCCATTAGTCTACGACTACGACAAATTGAATCGCGTTACCAGTCGCAATAATGACACCTTCGGCTACAACGCCAGAAGCGAAGTCACAGCGGCAAGCATCCAGTCAAATGCCTTCACCTATGCCTACGACAGCATAGGCAATCACACGACCGCCTCGATCAACTCTGACACAACAACCTACACGGCAAATGCCTTAAACCAGTATTCTCAGATTTCTGTGCCTTCTCTGTGGACAATCTCATCTACGATTTGGATGGCAATTTGTTGACCAACGGTGTTTGGTCTTATGCCTATGATGTAGAGAACCGCTTGGTTGCGGCATACTCAAATAGCGTTTGCGTTGTTTCCAACGCCTGCGATCACATGAGCAGAAGGGTGTTGAAGTGGACACCTTGCCACACAACCACCTTCGTCTATGACGGCTGCCCTTTTCTGTGTGTTCTTGTATTCAGTGGCTATCCCCCACCACCCACGCCGCGCTTTCGCAAGTCGACAAAGCTGCCCCTCGGCTCGACCTTGGACCTTGGACTTTCTAGCGGACCAGCGACTCAATCGGGCAGGCGACGGGGCTGGTTCGAGGCTGGGCGACAAGCGTTCCGAGATCAATCTCGGCGACAGACCGATTGCTCAGATCAACGCGCTGCGCAGGGCGTCGGCCTTGTCCGTGCGTTCCCAGGGGAATTCGGGGCGGCCGAAGTGGCCGCCGTTGGCGGTCTGGCGATAGGACCAGCCCGCGGGCTGCTTGAGGCCAAGCTCGCGAATGAGCATTCCCGGACGAAAGTCGAAAATCTCGTTCGCCATCAGAAGGTCGGCAATGCGCGCCTCCTCCACCTTCCCCGTGCCGAAGCACGACACGTTGATGCTCAACGGCCTCGCGACGCCGATCGCGTAGGCGACCTGGATCTCGCACTTGTCGGCCAGGCCCGCCGCCACGATGTTCTTGGCCGCGTAACGCGCGTAATACGCCGCCGAGCGATCCACTTTCGAGGGGTCCTTGCCGGAAAAAGCGCCGCCGCCATGCCCGCCGACGCCGCCGTATGTATCGACGATGATCTTGCGCCCCGTCAGCCCCGCGTCGCCGCAAGGCCCGCCGATGACGAACTTTCCGGTGGGGTTGATGTGAAATTGCGTGTCGTTGTCCACCAAGCCGGTGTCCTGAAGCACCTCGCGGACGAACGCCTCGATGTCCTTGCGGATGCGCTCGATGGGCACGTCGAGGGTCTGGTTGGAAATGACGATGTCGGTGATGCGCACGGGGGCGCCGTTCTCGTGGAGCACGCTCACCTGCGACTTGGCGTCCGGACGCAAATAGGCAACGACCCCGTTTTTGCGGGCGTCGGTGAGCCTCGCCAGAAGCCGGTGCGCAAGCAGGATCGGGGCGGGCATCAGCTCGGGCGTGGCGTTCGAGGCGTAGCCGAACATCATGCCCTGGTCGCCGGCGCCCTGGTCGGCGTCGCCGCCGCGGCTGACGCCCATGTCGATGTCGGTGGACTGCGCATGCTGGACGGTCTGATAGACGAAGGTGTCCCAGCTGAAACGCTCTTCCGGGCGATCGTAGCCAATGTCGCGAACGACTTGGCGCGCGATCCCCTCGGTATTGATCTGGTCGCGGCACCGACACTTGAACTCGCCCAGGTTGACGACGAAATCGGGCCCGACCGCCGTCTCGCACGCCACGTGGGCGTCGGGATCGAGCGCCAGGCAGGCGTCGAGAATGGCGTCCGAGATCTGGTCGCAGACTTTGTCGGGATGTCCCTCGGAGACGGATTCGGAGGTGAAGACGTGCCGGGTGTTGAGCTTGCTCATTTTACTGCTGTTCTTTCATTGAACCGGTTGCGCAAGACCAGTCCCTTTAACTGGCGCTGCAATCGGAATGACTTGAGAGTCTACCAAAAACATGCGCTGCGGCACAAGCGACTTGTGTGGAAAAGCACGGGGGTGTGTGTCAGAAAAGTGACGGACAAATCCGGCATTGCCTATGTCATGCGCATTGAAAGAATTTGGTGCAGTGCTTTCACCGCAATCGAGCCGTGCCTTGCATCGTCGCCGTCCCTTCCTGATTTTGGAAGTGTGTTTTCATTGCCATGCCCCTCCCTGCACGCCTCCGTGCCTCCGTGTCTCTGGTAAAAATGAAATGAAAAAGAAACTTGGCGGGCCTGGCGGTTTTTTCAACTGCGAAACACACGGAAAATTTTTGTGCCTTTTTGTGGCCATGAAGGAAACTTGGAATTGGGGCGTGGCCGTGGCGGCTTCGCCGAGCGGGGAATGGCCACGAGAAACACAAAGACGCAGGCGACGCGGCGCAGGTGGAGGTTTTTGATCTAAACACACGGAAAATTTCTGTGCCTCTTTGTGCCTTTTTGTGGCCATGAAGGAAACTTGGAATTGGGGCGTGGCCGTGGCGGCTTCGCCGAGCGGGGAATGGCCACGAGAAACACAAAAACGCAGGCGACGCGACGCAGGTGGAGGTTTTTGATCTAAACACACGGGCACGGAGACACAGAGAGGGGTGTGAGGACTGGCAGGCTGCCGCTCCCACGTCCAATATGCCCATTGGTTTTGAATTTGGCATCAAGGATGCCTCCATGTTTCATGGAAACTCAAGGAAGCAGGTTACGATTCTGACACACACCCAAGCACGGGTTGCTGGGGTTTTCAGCTTGATACCGACAGGGCAAATGCGGTAGAATGGCTTGCATTTCCTTTTCTTCCTCATCATGAAGCATTGAACGGGCGAAGGTCAGTTTTGATCAGCCCGACAGGATGGCATCAATGAAAACAGCGTCTCGACAATACAATCTGGCGATCGTCGGTCTCGGTGGCATGGGCAATTGGCACCGTGAAACGATCGAACGCATTGACAACTTGCAAGTTTGCGGATCTTTCGACATCAAGGCGTCTCGCCAGCAGTTCGCAAAGGATCATGGAATCGCCCCCTACGAGAGCTTCGAGGCCGTGCTGGCCGATCCGAAGGTCGACATCGTCCTCTGCGCGACGCCGAACGATTCCCATCTGGACATCGTCGTGCGTTCGTTGGAGGCTGGCAAGCACGTCGTTTGCGAGAAGCCCGTCGCCCTTTCGTCGATCGAGCTTCAGAAGATGATCGACGCCTCGAAGAAGGCCAACCGGCTTTTCGTCGTCCACCAGAATCGCCGGTGGGACGAGGACTACCTCACGATGAAGAAGATTTTCGACGAGGGGTTGCTGGGCGAGGTGTTTCGCATCGAGTCGCGTGTCCACGGCTCCCGCGGCATTCCCGGCGACTGGCGCCAGGAGAAGGAGCGTGGCGGCGGCATGGTTCTTGACTGGGGGGTTCACACGATCGACCAGATGCTGCTGCTCGTCCCCGGCAAGGTCAAGAAGGTCTATGCCTCGGTGACCCACATCACCAACGAGCTTGTCGACGATGGCTTCTACGCCGAGCTGACGTTCGAGAGCGGCGTGCATGCCTTGCTTGAGGTCGGTACGAGCAACTTCGTTTCGCTCCCGCGCTGGTACATGCTGGGGCGGGACGGCACGGCCGTCATCCGCGACTGGAGCCTGTCGGGCGAGATGGTGCGCATCACCGACTGGAGCAAGAACGACGCCGTGCCCATTCGCACGGCCGCCGGCCTCACGAAGACGATGGCGCCGCGCACGAACGACACGATCCACACGCAGCCGCTGCCGGTGGTGAAAAGCGACATCCGCGACTTCTACCGCAACGTCCTGGGGACGATCGAAGGCAAGGCCGAGATCATCGTCAAGCACGACCAGGTGATGCGCGTGATGAAGCTGATGGAAGCGATCTTCGCATCGTCCGAGCGCCAGCAGGCGGTCGACTTCGAGTAGGGAAGGGCACCTTGGCGCTCGCAAACGAATTTCAAAACAGCCGCGCCCGAGGCGCGGAACCGCAAACCAACGAAAGACCAGCATTATGCCTAAAATCGCATTCATGGGTGCAGGCAGCACCGTTTTCGCCAAGAACGTGTTGGGAGACGTGATGTGCCGCGAACCGCTCAAGGATTCCGAGCTCGCGCTTTACGACATTGACGAAACGCGACTGAAGGAGTCCGAGCTGATGCTCCGCACGCTCAACCGGAACATCAACGACAACCGTGCCAAGATCAAGACCTGCCTTGGGGTGCCGAATCGCAAGAAGGCGCTGAAAGGTGCGGACTTCGTGGTCAACGCCATCCAGGTCGGCGGCTACGATCCCGCCACGATCACGGACTTCGAGGTGCCCAAGCGCTTCGGGTTGCGTCAGACGATTGCGGACACGCTGGGCATCGGCGGCATCTTCCGCGCGCTGCGCACGATTCCGGTGATGATGGACTTCGGCGCCGAGATGGAGAAGGTCTGCCCGAACGCCTGGCTGCTGAACTACACGAATCCGATGTCCATGCTGACGGGCGCGATGCTGCGGGGCACGGCCGTCAAGACCGTGGGGCTCTGCCACTCGGTGCAGTGCTGCGCCACGAGCCTTCTCGACACCCTGGGGCTCTACAGGGGCGAGGGCGAGCGCGCCGGACTCCGCCAGAAGGTCGCCGGCATCAACCACATGGGCTGGCTGCTGGAGGTCACGATGGACGGGCGCGATCTTTACCCCGAGCTGAAGGAGGCCGCCTTCGAGAAGCTCGATGCCTGGCGCAAGCAGAAGGATGTGAAGAAGAAGAGCGGGAACATGGTCCGTCTTGAGATCATGCGCAAGTTCGGCTACTACGTCACGGAGTCGAGCGAGCACAATGCCGAGTACATGCCGTACTGGATCAAGTCGAAATATCCGAAGCTCATCGACGAGTACAACATTCCGCTCGACGAGTATCCCCGCCGCTGCATCCACCAGATCGAGAGCTGGAAGCGCCAGTACAAGGAGATTTGCGAGAACCCCAATCTCACGCACAAGCGCTCGCACGAGTACGGCTCGGGCATCATGGAGGCGATCGTCACGGACGTGCCGTACCAGATCGGCGGCAACGTGCTCAACCGCGGCCTGATTCCCAATCTCCCTGCGGACGCCGTGGTCGAAGTGCCTTGCCTCGTCGATTCAAACGGCGTCCAGGGCACGTATGTCGGCGCGCTGCCGGTGCAGTGCGCGGCGTTGAACATGACGAACATCAATGTGCATCTGGCGACGATCGAAGCGGCGCTCACGCGCAAGCGCGAGCACATCTACCATGCTGCGATGCTTGATCCGCACGCCGCCGCCGAGCTGAGCCTCGACGAGATCGTCGCGATGTGCGATGCGTTGATCGAAGAGCATGGCGAGCTGCTGCCGAAGTTCCAGTAGCGGCTTGGCGTAGAGGCCGTGACGGGGTTTAAGCATTGCGCGCCAATGGGTTGCGCGGACTTGAAACCCGCTTGCCTTGAAAATGGTCTTGAATTTTTCGATGTCGAAGCTTGCTTTTATCGCTCGTTTTTGCTTACAATCGTAGGCAATGATGTCAACCGAGGACTGCTGGCGCAAGCCAGGGGTCGTCATCCGTCCAACGGGAATTGCTCCCAACAAACCTTATCACCCCTTCGAACGCGAATGACCAGAAAAACAAAGATCCAACTCGCCAGCTTTTCTCCCATCGCCGCCATTTGCATTTTCGGCGCCTTGACCGTCGGTTGCGAAAACGCCGACACCACGCCCGGTGTTTCCTGGAATGGCGTCGGCGGTTCAGATGCGGCACATGCGCAGCAGGACGCGCAGCAGGACGCGCAACAGGACGCGCCGGCTGAAAATCCGCCCGCAGTCCATGATGCCGGTGTTCCCGGCGTGGACGGTTCCGCCGACGCCGTGCCGTTTGGTTCCTTGAAATGGAGCTATGGAGGCTTCAAGGGCGGCGGCGCTTCTCATTCCGGCGTGAACATCTCGGGGTTGAGCCTTTCGAAGAATGGTTTGTCATTTCGATATGATCGCGATTTGTCGGCTTGGGGATTCTCCAGCGGACAGATCGGCGCTTTGGCTTGCCTTTTCGTGCAGAAGGCGGATGGCTCCTGGGTCGGCGGCAAGTTCGACTGGATTTCCTCGAGCCGAAAGTCCCGCGATTTCGAAAACATTTACCACGGCTACGAGGGCTGGTCGCTGGCCGGCGTGCCAAATCCGTGCCAAGCGGCCTTCGTCATTGTGCATGCCGATGGGAAAAAGCGCTCCAACGTGATCACCGGAACGTGGTCGCGCTAGCGAAACAGGAGGGGAGATGAACGCGCAGTCGTTCCAGGCCCAGCTCCGGGAGACCGGGCATTACGCCTCGCCTCGGGGCATTCGGCGCCATCCTCTCCCGTCGTTTCTCGCCACACCGCTTTTCGGGCTGTCCATGGGGCCGATCTTCGTGCGCGGCTACTTCCACTCGAAGCGTCCTCGCTTCATGGAGGAGAAATGGTCTGAATTCGGCTTTTACGTGTACCGTCTCGTGGAACGGCTCGGCGGCTACATCGAAATCGAAGGCTTTCAAGAAATCTCCGATCTTCGCCAGAACGTCGTGTGGGTCTCCAACCACGTCAGCTCCCTCGAGACGTACATGCTGCCACCGCTCCTGATGACCTGGCCCGGCCTGAACATCGTTCTCAAGGAGTCGCTGGCCCACTATCCCCTCTTTGGCTCCGTGATTCGGGCGGTTTACCCGATCCGCATCCTGCGCAAGAATCCAATCGAGGATCTTCGCAAGGTGATGAGGGAAGGGGCCGAAGGCATCCACGCGGGGCGTTCCGCGCTGATATTCCCCCAAGGTGCGCGTTATCGCCAGTTTGATCCGGCGACGTTCAACACGCTCGGCACGAAACTTGCCCTTCATGCAAAAGCGCCGGTCGTGCCGATCGCGGTGTGCACCGACTTCCTCCGCATTGGAAAGAAGCATCGCGACCTGGGCTCGACCATCCATCCCCAAAGCCCGGTTCGAATCGCCTGCGGCCCCATCCTGCCGCCCGATCTTGGCCAAGCCGAAATCCAGCGGCGAAGCGTGGAGTTCATCGTCGACAAGCTGGCGGAGTGGGAGAAGCTCGACGGTCGAAAATTGTTGGTGGATTCGCCGGCAGACTCGAAATCCGCTTCAACATCCGAGGCTTGACATGCGCATCGTCGTCACTTGCGGCGGAACAGGCGGACACGTCTTTCCCGGCGTCGCGGCCGCCTTGGCGATGCAGGCGAAGGGGCACGAGGTTGCACTCCTGCTCTCCGGTCGCAACGTGGAAGGCGAGGCGCCGGCGGGGTGGAGGGGCGAGGTGCTTCGCGTGGCGATTCCCCGTTTGAGCTGGCGTCGCCCCGCCTCGTTCTTTTTGATGGTTCGCGCCTGCTTTGCGAGCGTTGCGGTGTTGCGCCGCTTTCGTCCAGCCGTGCTGCTGGGGATGGGTTCCTACACGTCGTTCCCGCCCGTGCTTGCCGCGCGACTGCTGCGCACCCCCGTCGTGCTGCACGAGGCGAACGCCATTCCCGGCAAGGCGGTGTCCGCGCTGAGCCGTCTGGCGGTCAAGGCCTGCATCGCCTTCGACGATGCGGCGCGCCGTTTGCCCCAATCCGTCGCGGTCGAGAACACGGGGCTGCCGGTCCGTCCCGGCATCGTTGGAGCGGCGCCAGGCGAGTTTGCCGATCCTTCCCGCTTCACCGTGCTCGTCATGGGCGGCAGCCAAGGTTCGCGAGCCGTCAACCAGGCCGTGGCCGGCGCCGTGGCGATTCTCGATTCCGAGCCGGAGCAGGCCGCCGCCTTGCGCGTCATCCATTTGGCCGGCCGCGGCAACGAGGACGCGGTGAAGGCGGCCTACGCGACCGTTCGCAACATCCCCGTCGAAGTCATCGGTTTTTCGGAGCGCATGGGCGCACTGTATGCCGCCGCCGATTTCTGCATTTCGCGCGCCGGCGCGGCGTCCTGCTTTGAACTTTGTCTCTGTGGCGTCCCGGCGCTGCTGATTCCCTTGCCGAAGCTCGCCAACGACCATCAGACCGCCAATGCGAAGGCGATGCAGGCGCTCGGCGCATGTGAAATGATGGCGCAGGACACGGCCACGCCGGAGGCGGTCGCCGCTGTGATACGACGCATCCGGGGCGATGAAGCCGCGCGCGCCGCAATGCGCGAGACGCTCCTCGCACGGGCCCGCCCAGACGCCGCCGACGCCCTGGCGCGCGTCGTGATCGCTTGCGCGAAAGGCGCATCGGAGACGCCCGCCCATGCTTGAGCTTTGGATGCCCTGGATCGTGCCGGGCCTGATCGGCCTTTTGGTGTTGCTCGCGGCGGCGCTGCTGCTGCGCTCGTTCAGCGCGGACGGACGCATCTGGCTTCGGCTCGTTCGCCTGGAGCAGGACTTGGAGCGCGATCGGGCCTGGCTCCGCGACGAGCTCGGCCGCATCCGGCTCGAGTCCGCGCGCATGGCCAAGGACGACCGCGACGAACTGGCGCGCGCGCTCGGCGATTTCGGCGCGGCACAAGGCCAGCGCCTTGATGCGATGCTGCAGAAGCAGGAAGACCTGACGACCCGGACGGAAACCCGTCTTGAGGCGATGCGCGAAGGCGTCGATCGTCGGCTGCAGGCGATTCAGGCGGACAACAGCTCAAAGCTTGAGAAAATGCGCGAGACGGTCGACGAAAAGCTCCACCACACGCTTGAGACGCGCCTTGGCGAATCGTTCAAGCTCGTCAGCGAACGCCTCGAGCGCGTCCAGCAGGGTCTTGGCGAAATGCAGGTGCTCGCCACGGGCGTCGGCGACTTGAAGAAAGTGCTTTCAAACGTGAAGACCAAGGGGGTGCTGGGCGAATGCCAGCTTGCGGCGTTGCTGGAGCAGATGCTTGCCCCTGGGCAGTACGGCGAAAACGTCAAGACGAAGCGGGGCGGCGACGACCGCGTCGAGTTTGCCGTCCGGCTCCCGGACAAGAACGATGATGAAGGCTTCCTCTGGCTGCCCATCGACGCCAAGTTCCCCACCCAGAGCTACGAAGCGCTTTTGGACGCCGGCGAAACGGGCGATGTGGTCGCCGTTGAACGCGCCCGCAAGGCGCTGGAGCAGAGCATCCGCGCCTTTGCGCGCGACATCCGGGCGAAGTATGTCGATCCGCCGTATACGACTGATTTTGCAATCTTGTTTTTGCCCTTCGAGGGGTTGTATGCGGAGGTGCTGAGGATTACGGGGCTTTTCGAGTCGATCCAGCGCGAGTTCCGCGTGACGATCACCGGCCCCACGACCCTCTCGGCCTTTCTGGGCAGTTTGCAGATGGGCTTCCGCAGTCTCGCGGTGGAGCGCCGCACGAGCGAGATCTGGGAGCTGCTGGGCACGGTGCGCGAAGAGTTCAGCCGCTTCGGCGACGTGTTGGAGCGGACGAAGAGCCGGCTCGATCTGGCGAGCAAGGACATCGAAAGCGCCGGCGTCCGTTCCCGCGCCATCGAGCGCCACCTTCGTGCCGTCGAGGATGTGAGCGCCGAGTCGGCAGTCGCCAGGGGCCAGTCGACTTTGGAGTTTGCGACAAAGCGACAGACTGACTAGCGACTCGCGACTCAATCGGGCGGGCGGCGGGGCGGGTTCGAGGCTGGGCGGCAAGCGTTCCGAGACCAACCTCGGCGACTGGCCGATTGCACCCGTTGCACTCATGCCTTGACGCTCGGTCGCGTCATGGCGTATTCTAGAGCCTGTCCCAATTCCGCACATTGTTGCGCGGCAAGGAGTTGAAACGAAAGAAAATCCGTCATGGAAGGCGTTTGTCCTTCCATGACGGAAAGAAGTGTTCTATAATTCGGGTAAACAACAGA
>JBMNOD010000020.1:0-44903 GCA_050942875.1 Kiritimatiellia bacterium | reverse complement strand
CGCTCGTGGCCGTGACGGTGCCGCCGTTGATGGTCACCATGCCGCCGTTGCCTTCGTCGCCGCCGCCGATGCCCGCGCAGTAGTCGTCGCCCTGTGCGAAGACCGTGCCGCCGTGGATGGTCACCGTGCCGCCGTCGCCATAGTCGCCGCCGCCGATGCCCGAGCCCCATCGACCGCCTTCGGCCGTGACGGTGCCGCCGTGGATGGCCACCGTACCGCCATTGCCGCCGCGCCCGCCGCCGATGCCCGCGCTGCGGTCGCCGCCCGTCGCCGCGACGGTGCCGCCGTGGATGTCCACCGTGCCGCCGGTACCGCCGTAGTCGCCGCCGATGCCCGCGCCGTAGTCGCCGCCCGTCACCCTCAGCGCACCGGCGTCGTCGCCCGGCGCGTTCGTGATGGAGAGCGTCCGCCCCGTCGTGACTTCGATGCCCGCCCGGCCGAAGCCGGAGGCGAGCGTGTTCGTCCCCGCGAGGACGAGCGACACGTTGGCGTCCTGCCCCAGCGCGAAGACGCACTGGTCGGCGATCGTCGTCCGGAGCGTCAGGTTCGAAAGCACGACCGTGTTGGCGACGCCGCCCGGAACGGCGAAGCAAACGCCGCCGATCTCGTTGGCGCCTGAAAGCGTGAAGGGCCCGGTGCCGGAGAGCGAGACGGTGCGGGTCGCCGCGCTGAAGCTCCATCCGGCGTTGTCCGGATCCGACGGGCCGAAGGCGGCCTCCTCGCCGTTGACTGTGATTCCGCTCGGGCCGGTGCCGTTCTTGATCTTCGCCGTGCAGTCCAGCCCGTTGGCCGTGAAGTGGTAGTCGCCGTCCGGGAGCCAGAGGTAGATGACGCCGCCCGCATCGGCAAAAATGTCGGTCGTTCCGTAGCCGACCGGCAGGTTGCCGTGATCCGTGAATACGACCGGCGCGCCGGGATCGAAGCCCGGCACCATGGCGCAGCCGACCGGATCCAGGCCGTTTGAAGGCTGGAGGGAGGCGTCCCCGGCGGCAAGCCGGATCGAGCCGCCGGTGAAGGTGTTCGCGGCGGCGGTCATGCCGTTGCCGCCCGGCCCCATGTCCGCGCCGCCGTCGCTGCCCTGCGCAAAGACCGTGCCGCCGGAAATGGCGACGGTGCCGCCGTCGCCCTTATCGCCGCCGCCGATGCCCGCGCCGCCGTCGACGCCCGTGGCGGCGACCACGCCACCGGAAATCGTCACCGTGCCGCCGTCGTTGTCGTCGCCGCCGCCGATGCCCGCGCCGTTGTAGCCGCCCGTGGCGGTGACGGTGCCGCCGTTGATGGTCACCGTGCCGCCGTCGCCGTAGCCGCCGCCGCCGATGCCCGCCGACCAACTGCCGCCCGTGGCCTCGACCGTGCCGCCGGAGATGGTGATCGTGCCGCCGTTGCCGCTGCCGCCGCTGCCGATGCCCGCGCCCAGGTAGGCGCCCCGCACGGAGAGGAATGCCGCGTCGTCGCCGGGCGCGTTGGTGATGGAGAGCGTCCGCCCCGTCGCGACTTCGATGCCCGCGCGCCTGTCGCCTGAACGGAGCGAGTTGTTCCCCGCGAGGAAGAGCGTGACGTTGGCGCCCGATTCCAGCGCGAAGGGGCACTGCTGGTTGCCCGTCGCCGCGAGCGTCAGGTTCGAGATCGTGATCTCGGTCGTCACGTTCTGCGGCACGACGATGCAGACCTCGCCCGCCTGGTTGACGCCTGACACGGTCAAGCCGCCCGTGCCGAAGAGCGAGAGCTTGCCGCTCGCCAAGTCGAAGCTCCAGCCGGCGGTGGTCGGCTCCGCCGGGCCGAACCCGACGTCCTCGCCGTTGACCGTTACGCCGGTGGCGGTACCGACATGGACGTCGCCATCCTGGATCGTCACGATGAAGTACCGCTCGCCGACCGTGAAATTGTATTCGCCGTCCGGGAGCCATAAATGGATGGCGCCGCCGTCATCGGCGGCGATGTCCGTGACGCCGTATCCCGCCAGCCCTGTGATCTCGACCGCCGCGTTGGGCGTGAAGCCCGTCAGCGTCGCGCAGAAGACCTGTTCCGTGTTGTTCGAGGGCGCGAGTGCAATGCTGTCGTTCACGAGCAGGATCGAGCCGCCGGTGAAGGTGTTCGCGCCCGAATCCTCGCTGCCGTCGCCCGGGCCGATGTCCGCGGCGCTGTAGGAACCCGCGGCCGTGACCGTGCCGCCGGAGATGCTGACCGTGCCGCCCGCGCGGTTCTTTCCGCCGCCGATCCCCGCGCCGCCGTTGTCGCCGGTGGCCGTGACCGTGCCGCCGGAGATGTTGACCGTGCCGCCTGCGCCGCTCATTCCGCCGCCGATGCCCGCGCCGGAGTAGGTGCTGACGGCCGTGACCGTGCCGCCGGAGATGTTGACCGTGCCGCCCGCCTTTCCCTGTCCGCCGCCGATGCCCGCGGCGCAGGTGCCGCTCGTGGCCGTGATCGTGCCGCCGGCGATGTTGACCGTGCCGGCCGCGCCTTGTGTGCCACTGCCGATGCCGGCGGCGTTGGCGCCGCCCTTCACGGCGAGGGAGGCCGCGTCGTCGCCCGGCGCGTTGGTGATGGAGAGCGTCTCGCCCGCCTGGACCCAGATGCCCGGACGAGCGCTGCCGGAGGCGAGCTCGTTCGCCCCCGCAAGCGTGAGCGACACGTTCGCCCCCGTCCCCAGCGTGAAGATGCACCGATCGTCGCTGGACGTCCGGAGCGTCAGGTTCGAGAGCGTGACTGCGGGAGCCAGATTGGCATTGACGACGACGCGCACCTTGCCCTCCGTGTTGGCGCCGGAAATCGTGAACGGCCCCGCGTTCGTGAGCCGGAGCAGGCCGGCCGCCTCGTCGTAAGTCCAGCCGGCGGCGGGATCGTCGGAACCGAAGGCGACCTCGTCGCCGTTGACCGTCACGCCGGTCGCCCCGGCGGCGTTGTCGAGTTCCACCGTGTAGGTGCTTCCGTTGGCCGTGAAGGTGTAGGTGCCGTTGGGGATCCAGAGGTGGATGCTGCCGTCGTCGTCGGCAAAGATGTCCGCCGTGCCGTAGTAGGCGGGCAAATTGCCGCGATCCGTGATGACGACCCGTTCGTTGGGTTCGAAGCCCGTCACCGTCGCGCAGAAGACCGCCTTCCCGTTGTGGTTCCGTGGGATGGGGGCGAGGGAGGCGTCGGCCAGGCGGATCGAGCCGCCGGCGAAGGTGTTGGCGCCGAAGGTCGTGGTGTCGCGGCCCGGCCCGATGTCCATGCCGCCGTCGCTGCCCTGCGCGAAGACCGTGCCGCCGGAAATCGAGACCGTGCCGCCCGCGCCATTTTCGGCGCCGCCGATGCCCGCGCCGTTGTTGCCGCCGGTTGCCGTGACCGCGCCGCCGGAGATGGTCACCGCGCCGCCCGCGCCGCCGGTGCCGTTGTATCTGGCGCCGCCGCCGATGCCCGCGCCGCGAGAACCGCCGGTCGCCGTCACCGTGCCGCCGGAGATCGTCACCGCGCCGCCCGCGCCGCTGCCGCTGCTGTAGCTGCCGCCGCCGCCGATGCCCGCGCCATAGAGGCCGCCCGCCGTCGTGACTGCGCCGCCGGCGATGTTGACCGTGCCGCCCGCCTTTGCCTGTCCGCCGCCGATGCCGGCGGCGTTGCCGCCGCCCGTCACGAAGAGCGCGGCCGCGTCGTCGCCCGGCGCGTGGGTGATGGAGAGCGTCCGGCCTGATTCGACCTGGATGCCCGCGCAGTTGTAGCCGGAGGCGAGCGCGTTCGTCCCCGCGAGGACGAGCGACACGTTGGCGCCTGTCCCCAGCATGAAGGCGCATTGACTGCCGCCCGTCGTGCGGAGCGTCAGGTTCGCGAGCGTGACCGGGTTGACGACGCCGCTCGACACGACGACGCGGACGCCGCCGACCCCGTTGGTGCCCGACAGCGTGAAGGGGCCCGCGCCCGTGAGCGCGAGCGTGCGGTTCGCCGCGTCGTAGGCCCAGCCCGCGCCGGGCGCCGCCGGGGTGGCGATCTCCTGGCCATTGACCGTCACGCCGGTGGGTGCGACGCCGTCCTGGATCGTCACCGTGCAGTCGCGTCCATTCGCCGTGAAGTTGTGGGTGCCGTTCGGGAGCCAGAGGTGGATGCAGCCATCGGCATCGGCGACAATGTCATTCGCGCCGAAACTGTCGGGAAGATCGATGATGGTGACCTCGCTGCCGGGCTCGAAGCCCGCCAGCGACGCGCAGAAGACCTGCGCCGTGATGTTCGAGGGCGCGTGGAAGGCCGATGTGGCACCGAGGCCGATCGAGCCGCCGGTGAAGATGTTCGCGCCGGAGACGGTGCCGTTCTGCCCCGGCCCGATGTCCTTTGCGCCGTTGCTGCCGGTTGCCGCGACCGTGCCGCCGGTGATTGTCACCGTGCCACCCGCTCCGCTGTTGCCGCCGCCGCCGATGCCCGCGCCGGAGGTGCCGCCCGTGGTCGTCACCCTGCCGCCGGAAATGGCGACATTGCCGCCCGCGCCGGCCTGTCCGCCGCCGATGCCGGCGGCAGAGCTGCCGCCCTGCGCCGTCACCGTGCCGCCGGAAATGCTGACCGTACCGCCCTGGCTGTTGCCGCCGCTGCCGATGCCCGCGCCGTTAGCGCCGCCCGTGGCCGTGACCGTGCCGCCGTTGATGGCGACCGTGCCGGCGGGGCCGCTGTGGTAGTAGCCGCCGCCGATGCCTGCGGCGTGGCGGCCGCCCTGCGCCGTCACCGTGCCGCCGTTGATGGTGATCATGCCCCCCGCATGGTAGTAGCCGCCGCCGATGCCCGCGCCGTAGGTGCCCGTGCTGGATGCGGAGACGTGTCCGCCGTTGATGGTGGTCGTGCCGCCGTCGGCGTTCCGCCCGCCGCCGATGCCTGCGGCGCCGTCGGTGCCATACGCGGTCACCTGTCCGCCATGGATGGTGATCGTGCCGCTCGGGTTGTTGTTGTTGCCGCCGATGCCCGCGGCGTTTTTTCCGCCTGTTGCCGTCAGCGCGCCCGCGTCGTCGCCGGGCGCATTCGTGATGGAGAGCGTCCGTCCTCCCGGGACTTCAAGGCCCGCGCGGTTGTCGCCCGAGTGGAGTGCGTTGTTTCCCGCCAGGAAGAGCGAGACGCAGGCGTTGGTCTCCAGCGTGAAGGCGCATTGGCTGTCGGTGCCGAGCGTCTCGAGCACCAGGTTCGAGAGCGTCACGTCGCACGTCACGCCCTCCTGGACGACGACGCGCACCTGGCTCGCCGTGTTGGTGCCGGAAATCGTGAACGGCCCCGCGTTCGTGAGCGTGATGTGGGGCAGGTAGTATTTCCAGCCTTCGCCGCTCGATCCGTTGGAGTCGAGGGCGACCCCATTGACCGTCACCCCGGTCGGGGCGGCGAGGGTCGTGGTTGCGAAGACGATGAGCATCGCGGCGAGGAGGGAGGGGAGGAGGTTTTTCATAGGTGTTAGGTGTTAGGGGCTAGGGGTTAGAGAGCGGCTAGCGGCTAGGGAACCAAGGGAAACTTTGTCGCGAGCGTTGTCGCAAAACTTTGTCGATAAGAGGGGGTTAGGGGCTAGGGGTCGAGTTTGGAGTGATGAGTGATGAGTGAGGAATGATGAATGATGAGTGAGGAGTGTTGGCTGGGGGCACCCCAGACCCCGTTGGAAATTACGAATTACGAATTACATGGCTGTGGCGGCTTCGCCGAGTGGGGGAATGGCCACGAAAAACACAAAAAGAAAGTGGGTGGGCGTGGAAGGGATTACGAATCACTTTGTCGAGTCGCTAGTGCCGTGTCGCGAGCTTTGTCGATCAGTCGGATCGGTCTGATCAGTCTGATCGGGCAGATTGCAATCGTGGACGGGTACGTGGACGGGTACGTGGACGTGAACGGTGGAGGGCAAAAAAAGGGGACGAGAGACAAGAGGAGAACTTTCGTCTCTTGTCTCTCGTCTTGTGGTGGAACGTACCATGCGCCAGTGCGACGACGCGAAGGCGGGAAGGGCAGGGGAATAAATTGTGGTTTTGTGGTTTTTCGGTGGTGACGGTGCCCATGGCCGGTTTCAAGGTTTAAACAAGGTCATGACATAATGTTCACAAGCGGAGCCTAGTATATGACAGCCAAGGGTGCAAAACAAGAATTATTTTTGGGCGCACGTTGGTCTTGCGTATTTAAAAAAAATATGACATAATTTTGAAATTCTTTCGATTCATACGCTCTACGCATCCCCAACCCACGAGGTCTCCCATGTCCACAATCCGCACCCTTCTCCTCGATGCCGCCGCGCAACGCGGCGATGGAATCGCCTTGCGTTGGAAGTCCGAAGGTGTTTGGCGCACCTGGACCTATGCCGACTATCTCAAGCTGGCCCGCATGATCGCCGAGGCCGTCGGGAAGCTTGGCATCAAGCCCGGGCAGCGTGTCGCCATGATGCTGGAAAACCGTCCCGAGTGGATGGTCGTCTATCTGGGGCTGGCCTGTTGCGGCATTCAAGTCGTTCCCATCGACGCGCGCCTTCAGGAGCGCGAAGTCGCCCATATTCTCAATGACTCGGAGGCCTGCGCCCTCTTTGCCAGCGGGAAGCTCTGGCCCCTGATCAACGAAATCGCTGGTGGTCTTTCGGCGCTCAGGCATGTAATTTTCCTTGACGGCGCCGTCAAGGAGCCCAGGAAAATCGGCAGCGTTCGTTATCACGACTACGATGCGCTGCTTGCCTCGGCGGAGGCCGATGCCGAGAAGGCGGATGCGTTCTTTGACCGCCACGTCCCCGCCGCCGCCGACATTGCCTCGATCATCTACACGTCTGGCACGACGGGGCGGCCCAAGGGCGCGATGCTCACGCACGGCAACTTCATCGCCCAGCTCGACGAGGGGGCGTTCCAGTATTTCACCGTCCACGAGTGGGACAATTTTCTGCTTGTGCTGCCGTTGCACCATGCCCTCGCCTTCACGGCCAACATGATCGTGCCGATCGCGTCCAAGTGCGAAGTGAGCATGATCGAAAATCTCCGCACGATCACCGAGAACATGCGCGAGGTCTCTCCGACGATCCTCCTCGCCGTGCCGTTGCTTGCCGAGAAGATGCACAACGCGATCATGGCGAAACTCCGCAAGAATTTCACCGCCCGAATCCTCCTGGCCATCGGCTTGGGCAGGATCGTCGGCAAGAAGGTGATCGACAGTCTCGGCGGGCGCCTGCGCATCATCGTCTGCGGCGGCGCCGCCGCGGATGTCGTCGCGCTCAAGAACTTCACCAAGTTCGGCATCAAGGCCCTTGAAGGCTACGGGCTTACCGAGACGGCGCCGATCATCACGCTTGCGCCTGAGAAGAAGATCAAGTTCGGCACGGTCGGCAAGGCCCTTCCCAATTGCGAGATTCGCATTGCCGATCCCACGGACGAGGGCGTTGGCGAAATCCAGGTTCGCGGCCCGATGGTCATGAAGGGCTATTTCCGCAACGAGGCCGCCACCGCCGAAGTCTTCGACGGCCCTTGGTTCCGCACCGGCGACCTCGGCAAGATGGATTCCGAGGGATACGTCACCATCACCGGGCGCAAGAAGAGCCTCATCGTCAATCGAGAGGGCAAGAACATCTACCCCGAAGAGGTCGAGATGGTCGTCAACGCGAGCCCCTACATCCTCGAATCCATCGTCGTCGGCTACCATGCCGGCGGCGAGAAGGGCGAGCGGGTTGGCATCATCGTCGTTCCCGACATGGATCGCATCGGCGAAGACCACTCGGCCAAGGGCCAGTCGCTTTCCGACGATCAGATCGTCGAGCTTTGCAAATCCGAAGTCAGGCGGATGGCCCGCGAGATTGCCGAGTACAAGCACCCGCGTCGGATTTCGGTTCGGTTTGAGCCTTTCCAGAAGACGACAACCCAGAAGATCAAGCGCTACCTCTATTCCATGGCCGACTTAGAGGAATGATTGCCTTGGGCTGCGTCGCTTCCGAATTTGCCCCATGGTCCGGATGCGCCCGTTTTGAATTATCGGTTGTGTTTTTCGACGACAAGCCTTATACTTGGCAGTCCATTTTGCGAATTCCCGTTTTTTTTCTGGTATGGATGCTAAGATGACAAAAATACTGATTGTTGACGACGAGGTTAGGATTTTAATCCTTCTCCAAAGCCTTTTGAAGGCAAACGGTTATGAAACCGTTACGGCCAAGGAGGGAGGCGAGGCGCTGGGCATCGTCAAGAAGGGCGGTATTGATCTGGTCATCACCGACTTGCGGATGGCGCCGATGGACGGGCTGAAGCTCATTGGCGAGATCAAGGCGATTCAACCGAAGCTCCCCGTGATTCTGCTGACCGCCTACGCCTCTGTCGAGACGGCGATCGACGCGATGAAGTGCGGCGCGTTCGACTACACGACGAAGCCTTTCAAGGTCGATGAGATGCTGGCGACTGTGAAGCGCGCCGAGGCGTGCATTGAAAACGACACGGTTGCCGTCCCGGAGGCGACCGAGGCGCCGTTGCGCTACCGTTTTGAAAACCTGATCGCCACGAGTCCCATGATGCTTCAGGTCTGCGAAATGATCCAGCGCGTGGCGCCGACTGCCGCCACGGTGCTCATCTACGGCGAAAGCGGCACCGGCAAGGAAGTGGTCGCTCGCGCCATCCACAACAACAGTCCACGCAAGGACAGGCCGCTCGTGGCCGTCAACTGCGCCGCGCTGCCCGCCGAGCTTCTGGAATCCGAGCTTTTCGGCCATACCCGAGGCGCCTTCACCGGCGCGATCGTCGACAAGCCGGGGCTTTTCGAGACGGCTGATGGCGGGACGCTCTTTCTCGATGAAATCGGCTCCCTCCCGCTTCAGCTTCAGGGGAAGCTGCTCCGCGTGCTTCAAGAGAAGGAGATCCGGCGCGTGGGGGGCACGAAGATGGTTCCCGTCGATGTGCGCGTCATCGCCGCGAGCAACACGAACCTCGAGCAGATGGCCGCCGAGGGTGCGTTCCGGACCGATCTCTACTACCGCTTTGCCGTCATCACCATCGACATTCCCCCTCTTCGCGATCGCACCGAGGACATCCTCCCCCTTGCCCAGCATTTCCTCAAGGCCGAGACGGAAGGTCTTGACTTCAAGCCCGTCTTCGCCAAGGAGACGATCGAGATCCTCATGGCCTACAAATGGCCGGGCAACGTCCGCGAGCTTGAAAACGCCATCAAACACGTTGCCACCTTCATCCAATCCGAAACCATCACCCCGGACGACTTGCCGCCGCGCATTGTCACGCGGGCCCGCGAACATCAGGCGGCCAAGCCCCGGGACGCCGGCAGCGGTCCTGCCAGCGAAGCTTCCCAGTCGCTCAAGGAATTTCTCAAGAGCAAGGAAAAAGAATACCTTGATCGAATCCTCAACGACAACGACGGCGACAAGGAGAAAACGGCGAAATCGCTCCAAGTGAGCCTTGCGACCTTGTACCGCAAGCTTTCGGACGACACGCCCCAGGCCGACCCCAACACGTGATGCGGCCATCCTTTTTTCAGCACGCAACTTGAGAGGCATTGCACCGTATGACAACGTCAGACGACGCGCGCATCGACAGCACGGCCGGCAGCACGGCCGACTCCCTCTCAACGCGCTTCGACTGGCCGGCGCAGGGCGATCTTCTGCATTCGCCGCTGTCCCCTTCGGGAATCGCGCATGACATCAACAACCTGCTCCTCGTGATTCAAAACACGATGGAGTCCGTCTGGGCGGACCCTCGATCCCTTGCGGAGCGCAAGGCGGCGGGCGTCATTCACCTCGCCATTGCCAAGGCTCGCTCGCTTGCCCATGGGATCATGGGCAACGAGAGTCGCCGACCGCCTCAAAAGCCGGTCGCCTCCGCGCCTGATCGGCTGGTCAACGCTTTTCGGCCCCTTCTGCAAGGCATTGTCTCTGGAAAGGCGCGTCTGCACTTCAAACTGGCCAAGAACGCGCCGCCCATCAAGGTGGATCATGACGGCTTTGGCGAAATCCTCCTCAATCTTGTCAAGAATGCCTCCGAGGCCTTGAACGGTCAAAAAGGCGAGATCACCGTGGAGGTCGCCGCGTTGGAGATGACTGAAGGCCAACGTCAGACGTTTGGTTTGTTTGGTTGCACACCCGCCCCGGGGCCCGGCACGGTCATTTCCGTGCGCGACAACGGCCCTGGCATGGATCCGGACCTGCTTGATCGGAGTGCCAAACCCCGGTTTACGACCAAGGTCGATGGCCACGGCATCGGCCTGTCCAACGTCATCGCGCTTGTCAAGGCGAGCGACGGCGGCATTTGCATTCGAACGTCGCCTCGAAAGGGGTTCAGCTTCAACTTCTGGATTCCAGCCACCCAGGACCCGGTCGTGGAAGAACCCGAGGTCCTCGTTCAAATCCCCGACGTCGTCCGCCCTGCGACTCAGGGGCGCCGACTGCGTGTGCTCATGCTCGACGACGATCCCGCCATCCTCCAGAGCTCCGCCATACTGCTCACCTCCCTCAACGTCGAACCCATTCTGGCCAACACCCAAAATGACGCGTACCAGCTTTTCCTGAAGAACCACGCCACCATCGACCTCGTCTTTCTCGATGCCAATGTCGACCAAATGTCCTCCCTGCCGTTGCTCGAACGATTCCGCAAGATTTCCCCTGCGACGCCCTGCGTCATCGTTTCCGGCTATGCGGAGGCGAGGATCAAATGCATCTTCAAAGCCGAGCTCTACGATGCTTTCCTTGGCAAACCCTACACGCGGGCGGACATGCAGGGCATTCTCGAACGCTTTGCCAAAAACACAGCGGAGCCGGAGGAGGCGTGAACCCTTCGGGCGTCGTCGGCGTTTATATTCAGCAACAAGACCCTTGAACAACGGCTCTGCCCCGTGTCCGCGGCAAGGCCAACAACAGGAATCCCCGACATGCAAGCAAAACGTCATCCAACCTCAATCCCCCTTGCGCTTTTCCTCTGCCTTTTGGCAGCCATGACGACCGTCGGCGTCGCTGCGACTCCTCCCGCCAAAGACGCCGATGCGGCCATCAAGCAGGGCGTCGCCTGGCTCGCCGCGCGGCAGGGCGAGGACGGCGCCATCTCCAATCCCCAGTTCCCCGGCCTCACCGGCCTCGCGCTCTGGGCCATCGTCGGCTCCGGCGATCCCGCCTACTCGAACGTCGTCAAAAAAGCGTCGGACCACATCCTCGCGAAAGTCCAGCCCGACGGCGGCATCTACACCCCGATCCCCGGCCGAAAGGGCGGCGGCCTCGGCACCTACAACACGGCGGTCTGCCTGACCGCCCTCGCCGCCACAGGCCGCGACGACATCACCGAGGTCGTCCTCAACGCCCGCACGTATCTGGCCAATTCACAGCATCTCGGCGACGACGTCTTCAAGGGCGGCTTCGGCTACGACAAGCAGACCGCCCGCCCCTACGCCGATCTGATGAACACCCATTTCGTCGTCGAAGCCATGCGCCGCACGCAAGTCTACGAAGACCTCCGCCCCGCCGGCCAGCCGCGCGCCGACATCAACTGGAAGGCCGCGCTCGACTATGCCACCAGCCTCCAGAACGGCCCGGGCACCGGCGACAGCGAAGGCGGCTTCGCCTACAACCACGGCGACGCCAAGGCCGGAACGGAAAAAGTCCCCGTCAAGTCCGACGTCCCCGGCGTCGCCAGCACGAATGACGTCGTCGTCCTGCGCTCCTACGGCAGCATCACCTATGCCGGCCTGCTCGCGCTCGTCTATTGCGATGTGGATCGCGACGACCCGCGCGTCCAGTCCGCGCTCCACTGGGCCTCGCGCCACTGGACGCTCGACGAAAACCCCGGCATGCAGGACCAGGGGCTCTACTTCTTCTACAACGTCATCTCCCGCGCCCTCACCGCCGCCGGCCTTCAGGAAATTCCCCGCGAGTCTGGCGATGCGATCCCGTGGGCAAAGGAACTCGTCGACAAAGTCGTTTCCCTGAGCAAAGACGACGGACGATGGGTCAACCGCAACGGACGCTACTGGGAAAACGACCCCGTCCTCGCCACGTCCTACTCGGTCCTGGCTCTCGAATTCGCCACCGGACGCACGAAGTAAAGCGAGAGGCGGGAAGCGGGGGGGGCCGTTTTGCCACATCCACCGGCGATGCCTGATTCGGCTTTTCGATTCCGATGGCGCCCCCGATCCCGATGCCCGAAAGGGCCACGTTCGTGTTCGCCCAGGCGTTCAGCCGACTTGCGAATCGTCCGCGTCTTCGTTGTGCACCGGGGGCATGTTCCCATCCCAATCGCCATCGCCATTGGGATCGAGGTTGGAGTCGCGAACGGGATTGCGATTGAAGCCAGTGCCGGGATTAAGGCCCCTGAACGGGTGTGTCAGAATCGTGACATGCTTCCTTGAGTTTCCATGAAACATGGAGGCATTCTTGATGCCAAATTCAAAACCAATCCCCCTCTGTGCCTGTGTTTAGAATTTTCAAGACAGGATTACAGGATTTACAGGATTGGTTTCTGTGTCCTTCTTGTCTTCTGTGGCCATTCCCCGCTCGGCGAAGCCGCCGCGGCCGCGCCCCAATTCCGAGTTTCCTCCATGGCCACAAAAAGGCACAAAAAGGCACAAAAAATTTCCGTGTGTTTCGCAGTTGAAAACCGCCAGGCCCGCCACGTTTCTTTTTCATTTCATTTTTACCAGAGACACGGAGGCACAGAGGCGTGCAGGGAGGGCATGGCAATGAAAACACGCTTCCAAAATCAGAAAGGGACGGCGACGATGCAAGGCACGGCTCGATTGCAGTGAAAGCGCTGCACCAAATTCCCTTTCAACACGCATGACATAGGCAATGCCGGATTGGTCTGTTGCTTTTTTGCCCCCCCCCTGAACCCCGCACTTGCGCCGACCTTGCTCTCTGGTGTACAATCCAAAGCATGTCGAATGAATCCGGCACCCCTCCCGTTGACCCAGGCTCAGGGAGCGGTGCGCCCAACCTCGCTCGAAAGAAATGATGAACCAGAAGAAAGACGACAGAGTTTTTAAAATCGATCCCGCCACCGCCCCCGTTGGGATGCGCAACCCCATTGCCCGCAGAATCGTCGAGCGCGCCGTCGGCTTGCATAAGCTGGACAAGATCCTCTCTGATGGCCGCCGCATCCACGAGGAGGACGCCTCCCGGCATTTTTGCGACGATATTCTACTCGGCATGGATGTGCAAGTTGTGGTGCCCGACGAAGATCGCGGGCGGATTCCCAGGACGGGGCCGGTCATCGTCGCTTCAAACCATCCGTTCGGCGGCATCGAAGGCGTGGTGATGCTCAGCATCCTCAACTCCGTCCGCCCGGACGCGAAGGTGATGGCGAACTACCTGCTCCAGCTCATTCCGGAGATGCGGGACATGTTCATTCCCGTCAATCCTTTCGGCTCGTCGAAAGCGGCGAAGCAAAACATCAAGCCATTGCTTGAGACGATGAAATGGCTTCGCGACGGGCACGTCCTTGGCGTCTTCCCTTCCGGCGAAGTCTCCAGCATCGACCTCCGCAGCGGCTCCGTGCGCGATCCGGCATGGTCCACGACGATCGCCGGCATTGCCCGGAAGACGGGCGCGACGATTGTCCCGATGTTTTTCGCGGGGCGCAATCCTGCGCTCTTCCAGATCGCGGGGCTTGTCCACCCACGATTGCGGACCGTCATGTTGCCGACGATGACGAGCAAGAAGACGAGCAGCACCATCGAGGTCTTCATCGGGTCGCCGATTGCGCCAGCGGAAGTGGCGAAGTTCAAGGATGACGAGGATCTGACGAAGTACATGCGTTTGCGGACGTATTCGCTCGCCGGTCGCGCGACCAAGTCGCCGCGGCATAGGCTGTTGCGTCTCCGGCGCCTGCGCAAGCAGGCGGCCAACGTCCCGGAAGAGATTCTGGCGGAGACGCCGGTGGAGGCGATCGAGGCGGACATTGCCACGCTCCCCCCCGAGGCGCATTTGCTTGATGGAGCGGGTCTTCAGGTCTTTATCGCGAAGCTTCCCGAGTCGTCCGCCATTCTGCGCGAGATTGGCCGCCTGCGCGAAATCACGTTCCGCGCGGTGGGCGAGGGGACCGGGCGTAAAATCGACATCGACGTCTTTGACTCGCACTACCACCATCTTTTCCTCTGGAACACGAAAAACCGGCAGGTCGTCGGCGCGTACCGATTGGGCCTTGCCGACGAGATCGTCGCGCGCTTCGGCGTTCGCGGGCTCTACACGAACACGCTCTTCAAGTTCAACGAGAAGCTGCTGCGGCGCTTCCAGCCTGCGATTGAACTGGGCCGCTCGTTTGTCCGTCCGGAGTATCAGCGCAACTTCGCGCCGCTGCTCTTCCTGTGGAAGGGCATTGGCGCTTTCATCGGCCGGAATCCGCAATACGCCAATCTCTTTGGCCCGGTGAGCATCACGGCGGACTACCGCGACACGTCGCGCAACATGCTGTTGCGCTCCCTGCGGCTTTCGAATTTCTCCACCGAGCTCTCCCGTTTCGTCAAGCCACGCCGCAAGCCGCGCAAGTCCAAGGTGCGCGAGGAGTGGCAGAATCCCGACTTCCAGCCTTTCATCAGCGATGTCGACGAGGTTTCGACGATCATCCAGGACATTGAGAAGGATGGCAAGGGCATCCCCATCCTCATCAGGCAGTACCTGAAGCTTGGCGGCAAGATCCTCGCCTTCAACCTCGACACCGACTTCAGCGACGTGGTTGACGGGTTGATTCTCATTGACTTGCGCAAAACGGATCCCCGCACCCGCGCCCGCTACATGGGCGACGAGGCCGACGGCCTCTTCCGCGAACACCACCAGCCTGCCCCATGATCCAAGTTCACGAACTGACGCGAAAATTCGGCTCGCAGAGCGTCCTCCAGGGCGTGGCGCTCGACGCCGCGCCGGGCGAGCGGATTGCGCTGACCGGCGGCAATGGCGCCGGCAAGACGACGCTGTTGCGCATCCTCGCCACCTACTTGCCGGCGACGTCCGGCTACGCGACGGTGGCCGGGCACGATGTCTTTGCGGAGGCCGCCGCCGTCCGCGCGAGCCTGGGTTATTTGCCCGAGGGCGCCCCTGCCTATGCGGACATGCGCGTGGCGGAGTACCTCAAGTTTCGCGGACGCCTCCGTCGAATGGGGCGCCTGAACTTACGCCGCCGCCTTCACGAGGTGATCCAGCTTTGCGACCTCTCGGCGCTGCGCAACGTTCGAATCGGCTCGCTCTCGAATGGAATCCGCAGACGCGTTTGCATCGCTGAAGCGATCCTGCACGAGCCCCCCGTGCTGCTCCTCGATGATCCGCTGGCCGCTTGCGATCCAGACCAGGCGGAAAAGCTTGCGGAACATCTCGTTTCGCCCGAGGTCTGCGCGAATCGGACGCTGCTTTTCACGACGCATTCGCGCGCGCTGATCCAGGCTGTCGCGACGCGCATCCTCTTTCTCGACCAGGGGCGGATCGTGGCGGACGTCCCCGGCACGGATTGCCTCCGACACGCTTCATTGCAGGCGATGTTCGCCGAATGGCGCGCCCTGGCGGAGGAAGAGGCAGGAGGGATGGCATGAACCCGGCGGTGACGATCTGGAAACGCGAGTGTCTCGCCGCGTTGCGTTCGACGGCCTTCTGGTGGATCGCGGCTGGGTTCGCGGCCGTCCTCGGCTTGCGCTTTACCTCGGCGCTTCGAATCGCCGCGGGCACCATCGAGCACATGCCCGCCGTCTTCTGCACCCAGCTTTTGCTCGTGCTGTGCATCCCCGTCGCGCTCTTCACGATGAGCCTCTTCGCCTCCGAACGCGTCCATGGCACGTTGGAGGCGCTGATGACGGCGCCGGTGAGCGATGCGCAGGTCGTGCTCGGCAAGTTCGCCGCCGCCTGCACGCTCGTCTTCATCTCGCTCCTGCTTGCGTGCCTTGTCTTGCCGATCTACATGGCCTATGCCGCGCCGGCTCCGGCGTGCAGCCGTCCTTCACTTTACACGGGTTTGGGGGTGGTGGCCCTCTTCGCCGTCGCGGGATGTGCGGGCGGCGCGCTGGTTTCACTGCTCGCGCCGCATCCGGCCGCGGCCGCGCTCGCAACGGGCGTCTTCACGCTGGCCTGCGCCGCTGCGTTCACCGGCAACGTCCCTGGTTTCGGCGGCCGCCTCCTGCTATTGCCGACGGACATCGCCGACTTTGCACGCGGCTCGGCCGACACGCGAGTGCTTTTCGCCGCGATTTCCGCCATTGCCTTTTTCCTCTTCTGCGCCGTCCGTGTACTGGAGTCCCGGCGCTGGATCACGTCAAGCAAATGAAACCCCGTTCTCTTCTTGCGATCATTCTCGCCACGCTGTTGCTCATCGCCTTCTTCGCTGTTTGGCGCTTGCAGACCCTTCAACGCCGCGAACAGGTGGCGCCATTGCCGCAAACGCCTGCCGTCGCCCCAGAGCATTCGCGTCTCGTCTCGCTGGTCCCGGCCGTCACGGAAATGGTGTACATGCTCGGGCTTGGCACGAATCTTGTCGGACGGTCGGACTACTGCGATTTCCCCGATGTGGCGACGAATCTTCCTTCAGTGGGGTCGTTGGGCTCGGTCAACGTCGAGTCCATCGCCCGCTTGAAGCCCGACTTCGTGTTGCTTTCGGATGCCCAGGCCCAGGCCAGGCTTCGCCAGGCGCTCGAAAAACTGCACATCGCCCCCATCGAAGTTCCGGTGAATTCGCTTGACCAGATCTTCCAGAGCGTCTGGGATGTCGCGGAGCGCTTCAATGCCACGGGCAACGCCGAACTCTGGCTCGAACACGTCAACGACATCATTGCCCAGGCCAAGGCCCACGCCCCGGAGTCGCCGCCTCGGATGTTGATTTGCGCCGGTCGCCACCCTGACTCCCTCGAACGGATCTACATCTCGGGGCGCGGCAATTTCTACGAGGGGATTGTGAACATCGTCGGTGGTACAAACGCCTACGACGGCCCGCTGCCGTTCCCCGTTGTCTCGCGCGAAGGCGTGCTCAAGATGAATCCCGACATCATCGTGGACATCATTGTCGGCGACGCGGCGATCGATGGCGCTGAAAAGGCGCTCGGCCACTGGAGCCGCCTTTCCACCGTGAATGCCGTCAAGACAGGCGACGTCCATATTCTGACGGACACGTGGGCGGTGCGCCCGGGTCCGCGGATCGATCGGCTCGTCAGGAGCTTCTCGGGCTATGTCCGGAAATGGAACGAAGGCCATGATCATTGATTTCCACACCCACTGCTTCCCCGATGCGCTTGCTCCGCGCGCCATGGCCGTGCTCGAGGCCAATGCAGGCGTCAAGGCGCCGCTTGATGGCACGGTTGCGTCGCTGGTCGCCTCGATGAAGCGCGCGGGCGTCGATCGTTCGGTGATGTTGCAGATTGCGACAAAGCCGTCCCAGAACCGCACCGTGAACACGTGGGCGATCGAACGACGGGAGCCGGAGCTGATTCCCTTCGGCAGCATACACCCCGACGGCACGGACTGGGCGGACGAGCTGAAGCGCCTCGCCGCCGCCGGGATCAAGGGCGTCAAGCTTCATCCCGAATACCAGGGTTTCTACGTGGACGACGCGCGCATGTTTCCGATCTACCGGCTGATCGACGAGCTGGGGCTGATCGTCCTTTTCCACGCGGGCGCCGACATTGGCGTTCCGCCTCCGGTGCATGGCGCACCGGAGCATTTCGCCCGGGTGCTCGATCGACTCCCGCACGGACGAGCCATTCTCGCGCACCTGGGCGGCTGGAAGCGGTGGGATGGCGTCGAGAAGCTGCTGGTCGGCACCCACTTGGTTTTCGACACGTCGTTCAGCCGCCAGTTCATGCCGTTCGACCAGATGAAGCGGCTTGTGGAACGCCATGGCGCGGACAAGTTCGTGATGGGCAGCGATTCGCCTTGGGACGATCCGCAGGCGGCGATTGACGCCGTCCGCGAGCTGGGGGTCTCGCCTGATGAAGAGTCCGCCATTCTCGGCGGCAACGCCGCGCGGCTGCTGGGGCTGGGGTGTGCGGCAACCGGGTCGCCGCACACAAAGGAGCCACGGTTCAGGGTTCAGTCCTAGGTGTTTTTGTCCGGTCGTCGTGAACTCCAGTTCGTCCTTGAACGGCAGGTGGTTGCCGTCGAGAAGCGAAAAGAGGCCGTTGTCCCGCGTCGTCCGGAACCAGGAACGATCGGTGTCGAGGAACATGAGCTTCGCGCTTTCCTCGGCGTTGGTACCGTTTTTCGGCGGGTTTGTCGAGCGGAAATTGACGGATGGGAACTTGAAACTTGAAGCTGGAAATTGGGCCGGGGCGGCTTCGCCGGGTGGAGAATGGCTGCGAAACACAAGAGAACACAAAAAGGCTGGTCATAACGAGGTCTGGGGTGTCCCCAGCCTGAACTCCTCCCTGCGCTCTACGCACTCCTCACTAAAAAGTCGCTTTTTGACAAGATTGCCTTGGTGGATGGAATCCTGCCAAATCCAAAATTGCATGGCATGGAATCTGCTCACCATTGAGAAAACCGCACGTGGCGACGAAGACGCTGCGACATTGATTGGAATCCGAGGTGGACATGGCAGAGGCGCAAGATTATTCGAGTTTTCAGACTGTGCTGCTACAGCGCGGGTTGCTGACCGAGGCCGAGTTGCGCACCGTCAGGTCGGAAGCTGGACGGACGCCGCTTGACAAGTACTTGCTCCAGACTGAACGAGTGGAGCCGGGGGCTCTGTTGCTGGCGGTGGCCTCGTATTTCAACATGCGCCCCGTCAGCTTGCCCAGCACGTTTTTGCCGCCTCGCAAGCTGTTGGAGCTGGCGCCTGTGGATTTCTGGATTCGGGTCAAGGCCGTGCCGCTGATGCAGGTTGGCGGACGGCTTGCCGTGGTGTTTGGCGATCCGTTTGACTTTGTCCTGCAGGAAGAGGTCGCCCGCACCACGCGTTTGGAGATCATCCCGCTTGTGGCGTTGGAGAAGGAGGTCAAGGAAACGCTCGCCCGGGCCCGCGCCAAGAAGGAGTCGGAGAATCCGAATCTGGCGATGGAGAACATCATGCGCTCGCCGGAGTCCGAACTGGAGTTCAGCAGCGAGTCCATGCAGGACGAGTCGCTTGACCAGGCCGTCGCCTCCGCCGATGCGGCGCCGGTCATTCGCATGGTCAACATGATGCTCATCGAGGCCTTGCGAACGAGCGCCAGCGACATCCATTTCGAGGCGCTGGAGAAGGCCTCGCGCCTTCGTTATCGCATCGACGGCGCGCTCATCGAGCGGCCGAGTCCGCCCAAGGCGCTGCACAACGCCATCGTGTCGCGCATCAAGATCATGGCGGACCTCGACATCGCCGAACGACGGAACCCGCAGGACGGTCGTTTTCGCGTCAAGGCGCTCAACAAGGACGTGGACATCCGCGTGAGCATCCTGCCGACGATCCATGGCGAGAAAGTCGTCATGCGCACGCTCGACAAGTCGAACCTCGCCCCTGGCCTCGCCGCGCTCGGCCTCGACGATTTCGCCTATCGCGCGATGAATCACGCCATCCAGCAGCCTCATGGCATCCTGCTCGTCACGGGCCCCACGGGCTCCGGCAAGACCACGACCCTCTATTCCTGCCTGCAAGACCTCAATCAGCCCGATGTCAACATCGTCACGGCCGAGGACCCCGTCGAATACGAACTGCCCGGCGTCAACCAGGTCCACGTCAACGAACAGGTTGGGCTCACGTTTGCCAATGTGCTGCGCTCCGTGCTCCGTCAGGATCCAGACATCGTCCTCGTGGGTGAAATTCGCGACGGCGAGACGGCGGACATCGCCGTCAAAGCGGCGTTGACCGGGCATCTGGTTTTGAGCACCCTGCACACCAACGACGCCGCCGGCGTCATTGCCCGCCTCATCGACATGGGGGTGCCGCCTTTTCTCATCTCGTCCTCGCTCATCCTCGCGCAGGCCCAGCGCCTCTACCGTCGGCTTTGTCCGGTTTGCAAGCGCCCGACCGAGATCGACCCCGCCGTCCTCGGCGCCAACGAGATCGATCCGGCCGATTTGGCCGACGGGACGATTTTCGAGGCTGTCGGCTGCCCCAAGTGCAACGGCACGGGCTACAAGGGACGCGGCGCGATCATGGAGGTGCTGCCGGTGACCGACGCCATCCGCGCGGAGATCACGCGCGGCTCGGCGTCGCCGGTCATCCGCGACGTGGCCGTTGCCGAGGGCATGGTCACTCTCAAGCGGGTGGGGGTCATGAAGGTTCGGGCGGGGATCACGTCGCTCAACGCCGCGCTCGAGGTAACGGGCAGCGAATGATGGCGGACGAGACAATGACAACGAAGACAACGAAACTGGAAGGGTACCATGGCTAAGGCGCATCAACACATTCGCGGCATTGGAGCGATCCGCAAGCGGGAGCTGATTCCTTTCACGCGGCAGATGGCCGGCATGATGAATGCCGGGCTGCCAATTTTGACCTGCATCTCCACGCTTGAGGATCAATGTCATCATCAGGGCTTCCGCACCGTGCTGCGCAGTCTTCGTGATGTGATCGAGAGCGGGACGCCCTTTTCGGAGGGGCTGGCGATGTATCCCAGGATTTTCGACTCCATGTATGTGAACATGGTCGCCGCGGGCGAGGAGAGCGGCCAGTTCGCGCTGGTCATGAAACGTCTTGCCGCCATGCTGGACGCCTCGGCGCGCCTTGTGCGAAAAGTCAAGTCCGCGCTGACGTACCCTGTCGTGATCCTCTGCCTGGCCCTCGTCATTTCGTTTGGCTTGATTACTTTCATCGTGCCGGTCTTTTCCGACATGTTCGAAGACTTCGGCGAACAGCTCCCGCTGCCCACACGCGTGCTGGTCGCCATAAGCAACTTCATGAAGGCGAACTGGTATTTCATTCTGCCGGTCGTCGTTTTCCTGGTCCTCTGGTTTTTCAAGTGGAAAAAGTCGGCTCGGGGATCCTATCTCTTCGATCGCTTCATTCTCAAGCTGCCTGTCTTTGGCCCGCTTGTCCAGAAAGTCGCCATCGCCCGCTTCAGCCGGCTTTTCGCGCAGATGCTCACGAGCGGCGTGCCCATCCTGGATGCGCTGCAGATCGTCGCCCAGGCGATAGGCAACAAGGTCATCGAGCAATCTCTCCTGTCGGCGCGCGACGGCGTCGAGGCGGGCGACACCTTGAGCTCCTCGCTCGAAGGCAAGCCTTTCCTGCCGCTTCTCATGGTTCGCATGATCGCCGCCGGCGAGAAGTCGGGACGCATCGACGAGATGCTTGAGAGCGTCGCCGACACCTACGACGATGAAGTCGAGGCGATGCTGGCGACGCTGACGGCGCTCATGGAGCCGTTCCTGATGGTCTTCCTTGGCATCGTGATCGGCGGCATTGTCGTTGCCATGTTCCTTCCGATCTTCCAGATGAGCACCATCGTCAGTTAGAGCGGTTTAAGAAAATCCGTGTCCATATTCTATCCTCCATCTCCAAACGCCGAATCCTAGTTCAAATCGTGCGGCTATACTATTTCTCAAGTCGCTCTAGCCGGTTCCCCTTGGCTGCGCGCCAACGCCGTTGCCGCCCGCTCAGGGTTTGAGCGTCGCCCGGATCATCCGGTGGTCGGAGGCGTGGAATTTGGGCAGCGTCTCGGGCGGCGCGGCGCGATTCAGCCCTTTGACGAGGATGTAGTCGAAGAAGGCGGCCGGGAACCAGGGGCTGGCCGGCAGCGTGGCGTAGTCTTCGCCTGTGCAGCCTTCGAAGGCGTTGCGGAAGCCGGCTTTGAAGAATGTCCGGATGGTTGTTTCCTTGGCGAAGCGGTTTTCGTAGATCGAGGTGTTGAAGTCGCCGGCGACGATGAAGCGCTTGACGGGCCGGCCTTTGTGGCCGTCGGCTTCGAGGCGGGCGATGCGCCGCAAAAGCTGCTCGGCGGCGAGCTCGCGCTTGAGGCGGTTGAGCGTGGCTTGCTTCACCGGATCTTCGCCTTCGGGGATGTAGTTGCTCTTGAGGTGGACTGTGAAGCAGGCGACGAGCGCGCCGCGGATGTCGAGCAGGGCGTAGGCGTAGCCCCGGGGCGGATAGACGAAGTCCGCGGCGCTCCACGGTTCAAAGCCCGAATCGACGACGGGGAAGCGGGAGAAGATGGCAAGCTGCTGGAGCGCGGGCTTCTGGGTTCCGTAGTCCTTGAACGCTGAACAAACGACGGGGCGCGGTGCATTGGGTCCGAGCTGTCCGGCAAGGGCCTGGCAGGTGGCGTCGTCGCGGATTTCCTGAAAGAAGAAGACATCGGGCATGCCGTGCGTCCGGATGAATCGCGCGGTGGCGGCGAGGCGGCGCGCTTCGTCGGCTTTCGGTTGCGGTTCGGGATATCCGGACGGGAACCAGAGCAGATTCCAGGAGGCGACCTTGATGGTGTCGGCAGCGGGGGCGGGCGTTGGGCGGAAGATCTGGGCGGGGAGGAACTCCCAGGCCAGGGCGGCCGTCACGAGAACGGCGAAGACGAGTGCGCGGCGGATGGACTGGCCTTTCATTGTCGTTTCCCTTAGCGCATGATGACGAGGCTGATGGCCATGACGAGCATGCCGCCGACAAGCCCGAACAGGCTGTCGTGCCCTTTGCCGTAGGCTTGGCTGGTGGGCAGGAGCTCGTCCAGGCTGATGTAGACCATGATGCCGGCAATGCCCGCGAAGGCGCAGCCCATGATCGTCGGCGAGACGATCGCGTCGGCCCCCCCGAATGCAATCAGCAGCAGGTACGCCACCAGCGCGCCGATCGGTTCGGCAAGGCCGCTGAGCAGCGAATAGACGAATGCGCGGCGGCGGGAGCCGCAGGCGTAGTAGATCGGCACCGACACGCTGACGCCCTCGGGGATGTTGTGCAACGCAATGGCGATGGCGATGGCGACGCCGAGCGCGGGGTCGCGCAAGGCGGCGAGGAAGGTGGCGAGGCCTTCGGGGAAGTTGTGGATGCCAATCGCCAGCGCGGTGAACATCCCCGTGCGGAGCAGCCTGGGATTGTCTTTTTTGGCCTTGGGTTCGTGGAGCATCGCCGCCTCTTCGTCGCCATGCGTTTCGTGGGGATTCTCCGCAGAGGGGATGAGATTGTCAATGAGGCCGATGAGCAAGATGCCGGCGAAGAATCCGATTGTCGTATGAAGATAGCCGAGGCGATCGCCTTTGTGGGCGATCATTTCTTCGAGGCCCTTGGGGAATATCTCGACAAAGGAGACGTAGAGCATGACGCCGGCCGAGAAACCTGTGGAGACCGAAAGAAAGCGGAGGTTGGTTCGCTTGACCGTAAAGGCGATCAAGCTGCCGATGCCAGTTGCCATGCCGGCGAAGAGCGTCAGGCCAAACGCCAAGGGGACGTTGTTCATGTTGCGGGTTCTGTTCGGATGAGGAGTGAAAAGGAAATGCCTCGAGCTTTCGAGATGGCGCCGTGCGACATTGGTTGATGTAAAGTCAAATGCCAACAGCATTTTCCATGCAGAAAGACAAGAAACGAAGGGGAAATTTGAAATTTGAAATTTGGGGCTTCACGGGATGCGGGCGAGTGGGCGACGACTCTGCCACGACCATGATCTTGTCTTGAACAAAAATTCAATATGATGCGGGTGGGACACGGAGGTCCAATCGTACGAAAGGGAGGCGCACCGCGCCGGGGCGCGGGCGAGTGGACGACGCGGCGGGGACGCCGCGTCCACTGCGCTGCGCGAAACTTTGATCCGTCCGATCCGACTGATTGCCCCTGGCCACTGAAACCCGACAAAGCGACAAAGTCGCCTTGCGGCTTCCTGGTCGCCAGCCGCTGATCGCCAGCCGCTGATCGCCAGCCGCTGCCTTTGGGGGAAGGCCCAAAACTTCCGGCTTTAATTCGGGGGGCGGTCTGGGGTATAATTGCGTGCTTGCGACCCGCTTGGCGCCGATGGGGCCGGCGGGATGGATGAACCAATGATTTCAGGAAAATGAAGACCGATCACATTACGCGAGTTGCCGAGGCTTTGGGTTTGCGCGAGGGGCAGGTGGATGCCGTCGCCGGATTGATTGAGGGGGGCGCGACCGTTCCGTTCATCGCGCGCTACCGCAAGGAGGCCACCGGCGAGCTCGATGAAGTCCAGATCGCCGCCGTGCGCGACCAGCTTGCGCGGCTCGCCGAATTGGATGCGCGCCGCGAGGCCATCCTGGGTTCGCTCAAGGAGCGGGATCTGCTCACCGACGAGCTGGCCGGGAAGATCGCGCTGGCGGAGACGATGTCCGCGCTGGAGGACTTGTACCTGCCGTACCGCCCGAAGCGCCGCACGCGCGCCATGATCGCCCGGGAGCGGGGGCTGGAACCGCTTGCGCTGGCGATTTTCGCGCAGGAAGACGGAGCCAGCGCCGAGGAGGCGGCGGCCGCCTACGTCGACGAGACGAAGGAAGTGCCGGACGTCGAGTCGGCGCTCGCCGGCGCGCGCGACGTCATTTCCGAAATGGTCAACGAGGACGCCGACGCCCGCGCGGAGATCCGCGATTTCTTCGCGTCCGACGCCACGGTCGCCGCCGCCGTCGTCGAGGGCAAGGAGGAGGAGGGCGCGAAGTTCCGCGACTACTTCGGCTGCTGCGATCCGCTCGCCACGATGACGGGGCATCGGCTGCTGGCGATGCTCCGCGGCGAGAAGGAGGGGTTCCTGACGCTGAGCGTCCGTCCGTCCAGGGACGAGGCCGTCGAGCGGCTGAAGGCGCGTTTTGTGAAGGGCGAGTCGTCCTTCTCCAACCAGGTCGCGCTGGCGGTCGAGAGCGCGTACACGCGGCTGATGGCGCCGTCGATGGAAGTCGAGACGCGCATGGAGGCGTTTCGCAAGGCGGGCGAGGAGGCCATTGGCGTGTTTTCGGCGAACCTGCGCGAGCTGCTCATGGCCGCGCCGCTGGGGCGCAAGGCCGTGCTGGCGATCGACCCGGGCATCCGCACGGGCTGCAAGGTCGTCTGCCTCGATCCGCAGGGCAAGCTGCTTTTCGACACGGTGATCCAGCTCTCGCAGTCGGACGCGCAGCGGCGCGAGGCGGCGGGCATGATTGCGGCGCTCTGCCAGAAATTCAAAATCGAGGCGATCGCGATCGGCAATGGCACGTACGGCCGCGAGACGATGGACTTCGTCCGCTCGCTCCAGCTTCCGGAGGGGATCGTCGTCACGTTCGTCAACGAGAGCGGCGCGTCGATCTATTCGGCGTCCGACGTGGCGCGCGAGGAATTCCCGGACAAGGACGTGACGGTGCGTGGCAGCGTCTCGATCGGTCGCCGCCTGATGGATCCGCTGGCGGAGCTGGTGAAGCTCGATCCGAAGTCGATCGGCGTGGGGCAGTACCAGCACGACGTGGATCAGCAGCGGCTCAAGCAGGGGCTTGACGAGGTGGTCGTGTCGTGCGTGAACTCCGTGGGCGTGGACGTGAACACGGCGAGCAAGCAGTTGCTGACGTACGTGTCGGGCATCGGCCCGTCGCTGGCCGAGAACATCGTCCGCCACCGCAACGAGAACGGGCCGTTCGCGTCGCGCAACGCGCTCCGCGACGTGCCGCGGCTGGGGCCGAAGGCGTTCGAGCAGAGCGCGGGCTTCCTGCGCATTTCCGGGGCGGAGAATCCGCTCGACGGCAGCGCCGTCCATCCCGAGCGCTATCCGGTGGTGGAGAAGATGGCCGAGGACATGGGCTGCGACGTGGCCGACCTGGTGAGCGAACCGACGCGCGTGCAGAAAATCGACATTGCCGCGTATGTCTCGGACGACATCGGCCTGCCGACGCTCCGCGACATCGTTTCCGAGCTCGCCAAGCCGGGCCGCGACCCGCGCAAGGCGTTTGAGGCCTTCAGTTTTGCCGAGGGCGTGTCCAAGCTCGAGGATCTGCATCCGGGCCAGAAGCTGCCGGGCGTGGTGACGAACGTGACCAACTTCGGCGCGTTCGTCGATATCGGCGTGCACCAGGACGGCCTCGTCCACATCAGCGAGATGAGCGACCGCTTCGTTTCGGCTCCCAACACGGTCGTCAAGGTCGGGCAGAAGGTCGAGGTGACGGTGAAGCGCGTGGACCTGGAGCGCCGCCGCATTGCCTTGAGCATGAAGCGCGAGGCGCCGCGCGCCGCGCCCGAGGGAAGGCCGCAGGACGGGAAGGGCGGTGGCGGGCCCCGGGATTCGCGCCCGGGCCGGGATTCGCGGAAACGTCGCGATGCTCGCGATGGCCGCCGAGACGATCGCGGCAACCGCGGCAACCGCGACAACCGCGGCGGGCGCAATGCGTCGGGGAATGGTTTGAACAGCGCGTTCAACGATGCGCTTTCCAAGCTCTTCCGCTAGCGAGCAGGATCACCCCCCTCGGACGTCGTCCGGGGAAATCAAGGAGATCGAGAGACCAAGATGGCGAACATGGGCATGGGCTTGTCGCAGCAGTTGCGACAGAAACAGATCCTGGCGCCGCAGATGCGCCAATCGCTTGAAGTGTTGCAGCTTCAAGTCCAGGATCTGGCTCTGCTTGTCCAGGAAGAACTCGTCCAGAATCCCACGCTCGAAGACGTCTCGACTCTCCAGGACTCCATTGATGCCGCCCGCGAACAACATGAAGGCGTTGACTCGCCGGATCGTGATTTTTCGGATGATGATGACGGCGTTGCCGATTCTCGCAGCGCTGACGCCGAGCCGCTTGCGGCGGCGGAAAGGCGGGAAGCCTCAGGCGAGGATGATGGCGATGCGGCGTCGGAGGATCCGATCGATTTTGCCGTGCTTGCCGAGCTTGACGATGTGGACTACCTTTACCAGGCGGGCGGCAACAACGAGTACAATCCGGATCTCGAGGAACGGCGCCAGTTCATGTTTGACTCGATCCCCGTGTTCCAGTCGCTCCAAGGCCACCTGCTCGACCAGCTCGACTTGCTCGACCTGGAGGAGGTCGATCGCCTCGTCGCCGAGCAGATCGTCGGGAGCATCGCCGAGGATGGCTATCTGCGCACGCCGCTCGCGGACATCGTCCAGGTGGTGCCCGGCGCGTCGATGAGCCAGGCCGAGCGCGTGTTGCACGTCGTGCAGGCGTTTGATCCGCCGGGCATTGGCGCCCGCAACTTGCGCGAGTGCCTGCTGTTGCAGATTCGCCAGGGGCCGCTGCAGGGGACGCTGGCGGAGCGGATCGTCGAGCAGCATCTCAATCTTGTCGAGAATCGGCAGTTTGCCGCGATTGCCGATGCGTTGGGCGTTGCGCAACCCGAGGTGGACGAGGCGATGGGCCTGCTGGCGCAACTTGAGCCACGGCCCGGCACGGCGTTCGACCTCGCCCCCCCGACGTATGTCGTTCCTGAAATCGAGGTTCGCAAGGTCGACGGGCGCTGGACGGTGTTCCTGGAGGAGCGCGACCTTCCGCGCCTGCGCATTTCGCGCCGCTATCTCGACATGCTGCAATCGGAGGATCTTTCGGACGAGGTGCGCGAGTACATCCAGGGCAAGATCCGCGCGGGCATGAATCTCATCAAGAGCATCGAGCAGCGCCAGGAGACGATCCGCAACGTGGCGCAGGCGATCGTGGACGTCCAGCGGGACTTTTTCGACCATGGCGTGATGGCGCTGCGACCGCTCGTCATGGCGACGATCGCCGGCGAGGTCGGCGTGCACGAGACGACGGTGAGCCGAACCGTGTCGAACAAGTACATGCGTTCGCCGCAAGGCATCCACGAGCTGCGCTATTTCTTCACGTCGGCCATATCAACGGAGGCGGGCGAGGATGTTTCAAGCGAGCGCGTGAAGATGATGGTCAAGCAGATCGTGGAAGCGGAAGATCCCGCCCGGCCGCTGTCCGATCAGGACATCGAGCGCAAGCTGGCGGACGAGGGAATCAACATCGCCCGCCGCACCATCGCGAAATATCGCGGAATCCTCAAGATTCCCGCGTCGCACCGGCGGCGGAGGACGTAGTCCAAAGTCCAGGTGGTTTGGGACGCGGGACTTTGGATTCGAGCAAGTTTGCGACAAGGCGACAAAGTGGCCCTGCGGCAGACCGATTGCCTCCAGCTTTCACTTTGGCATTGTGAATTGTGGCGAAATATGGATAATGTTGAGACAGAAGCAAATTGCGAACCGTAAGCCCTGAATTGAAGTTATGAGAGTGAGAATGAGAATGAGAGTCAAGTTTGTCGCGTTCCTTGCGCTGTTCTGCGTCCTGTTTTGCCACAGGGGATTTGCCGATGTCGTGCCGGTTCCGTTTGGCGCTGCGGCCAACACGTCGTTCGCCGACGACGTGGCGGACGACCGGCAGGGCGGCTGGACGGACCAGGGGGGGAATGATCTCCGGGTCATTGAGCCGGGGCGGCATGAACACAGCGGCGTGGTCTTCGACATCGCCTCCGATGCGGCCGCCGGCGGCAAGTCCTGCATCGTGCTCGGCGGCAAGCCGCGTCCGTATCTTCCGCAAGAGGCGGAAATCCCCGTCGCCGCCCAGGGTGGCGAAGCGGTCTTCTATCTTCTGCACGCCGGCGCCTGGTGCCCGTCGAACAACGAAATCCTCGGGACGCTGACGCTCCAGTACGCCGACGGCACCAGCAAGCGGCACAACATTCGCGGCGGACGCGACGTGGCTGATTGGTTCCAGGCACGGAGCGGCCCAAACAACGTCCGCGCCTGGTCGGAGTACAACGGACAGAAGCAGGTTTCGCTTTTCATCTCGAAGTTTCCACTTGAACCCAATTTAAAGCTCAAGTCCGTCCGGCTTGTGGCAACGGACATGGTCTGGATGATCGCGGCGGCGTCGATCGGCGACGATGTGGCGGTGGAGCCGTTGAAGATCGTCTACAAGATCGACCGCGAGTTTCAGGCCCCGTCCGTCCAGGAGCCGCTTGTTCAGCGAAGGACGGGGGGAACCCCACGCAATGTCATCCTGGTCATTGGCGACGGCATGGGGCAGGGCGCGCTGGATCTGACGTCGCTCTGGGTGCATGGCGAAACGAACAAGCTGTTCCTGCAGCAATTGCCGATTCAGGGCCGCTGCAAGACGGCGTCGGCCAATTCCCGCGTGACGGATTCCGCCGCTGCCGCCTCGGCGATCGCGTGCGGCGAGAAGGTCAACAATGGTTCCGTTGCCGTGACGCCGGATGGCCGCGCGCTCAAGTCGGTTGCGCTCTTTGCCCGCGGAAAGGGCAAGGCCGTGGGCATCCTCACTTCCGACCCGCTTTCGGGTGCGACGCCGGCCGGTTTCTTCGCCCGCCAGAAAGCACGTGGCATGGCTCCTGAGATTGTGGCGGACGCGGCAGCCTGCGGCTTCGACGTTCTCCTCGGCCAGGCCGCCACACGCGGGCTTTTCCTCCAAAACGGCCAGGAGCCCAATCAGCGCAACCTCCAGAAGGAGATGGAAGCGCGCGGCTGCCGGTTCGTCGAGGATCTCGAGCAGTTCGCCGCCGTGCCCGCAGGCTCGCGGATCGTCGGCCAGATCGAGAGCAAGCGCTTCACGACGGACGATCGGATGCTCGGGAAGTTTGCCCGTGCTGCGATCGAACGGCTGGCGAAGAATCCCAACGGCTTTTTCATGATGGTCGAAAGCACCTATCCCGACACGGGCGGGCACAGCAACGACCCGACGGTTTCAATCATGGGGACCGTCCATGCCGATTGGGCGGTGAAGGCCGCAGTCGACTTTGCGCAGAGCCGGGACGATACGCTCGTCATCTGCACCGCCGACCACGAAACCGGCGGGCTCAAGGCGGTTGCCGCTCCCGATGGTTCTCGGACTCCCGATATTGAATACGGCAGCGTCAACCACACGGCAGATCCCGTGCCTTTGGGTGCCTATGGGCCCGGGGCCGAGCGCTTCGAGGGCGAAATCGACAACACGGACATCGCCAAAACAATCGCCGGCTTCTGGGACTTTGTCGTGCCGGCGGAATACAGGGAGTAGAGCGTAGTGAGCAGAGCGTAGAGCGTAGAGAGTAGAGCGTAGAGAGCAGAGAGTAGAGAGTAGAGAGTAGAGCGTAGAGCGTAGAGAGCAGAGAGCAGAGAGCAGAGAGCAGAGAGGAGTTGCTGGTTATGTTGACGAACGAAGAATTGGCGCCCCGCCTTGCCGAAATGCGCAAGGGTCTGGAAGACATGCGGGGGTATCTTTGACGTCGACAACCGACGCAAAGCCCTGGCCGAACTGGAAGCGGCCGCCGCGGCGCCCAATTTCTGGGACAACCAAACGGCGGTGCGCGAAAATTTTGAGAAGTCCAATGCGCACAAGGTGGTGCTCAAGCCCTACGACGCGCTGAAGACGCTTGTGGCCGATGCCGAGGTCATGCTCGAACTGGCCGAGGCGGAGTCGCCGGGAGCGGCGCAGGACGCCGCATTTCAGGAACTCGAAGGCATGATCGTCAAGGCCGAGGAGGATTTCGGGCGCTTGGAGATGCAATCGCTGCTCACCGGGCCGCTCGACCATTGCAACGCCTACCTCACGCTCCATGCGGGAGCGGGCGGCACGGAGTCGTGCGACTGGGCGAGCATGCTGCTGCGCATGTACCAGCGCCATTGCGAGCGCATCGGCTACGAGGCGGAACTTGTCGACATCTCCCCGGGCGACGAGGCGGGCATCTCCGCCGCGACCTTGTACGTGAGCGGCCCCAATGCCTACGGCTTCTTCAAGGCCGAGCGGGGCGTGCATCGCCTCGTGCGCATCAGCCCCTTCGACTCCAACAGCCGTCGCCACACGTCCTTCGTGTCGCTCGACGTCGTGGCGGAGCTTGAGGACGACGTCGACGTCGAAATCAATGAAGACGACTTGGAAGTCTCCACGTTCCGTTCCGGCGGCGCCGGCGGTCAGCATGTGAACAAGACCGACTCGGCGATCCGCATCCGCCATGTGCCGACGGGCATCGTCGTGTCGTGCCAGGCCGAGCGCTCCCAGCACAAGAACCGGGCCCGCGCCATGAGCATGCTCAAGGCGAAGATCTACGAGTTCGAGCAGGACAAGAAGCGCGAGGCGATGGAGAAATTCTATGGCGACAAGGGATCCATCGCCTGGGGGAGCCAGATCCGCTCCTACGTGCTGCAGCCTTACACGATGGTGAAGGACTTGCGCACGGGCGAGCAGACGGGCGACACACAGGCCGTCCTCGATGGCGACATCGGGCGGTTCATCGACGCATGGCTGAAGTGGAAGAGCACGGGCGGGCGCAAGGTCGCCGTCAACGACGAAGATTGACCCCAGGAGGCATGGCCATGGCGGCGAAGAGCATGACGGGCATGGGACGCGCGAGCGTCGTCGAGGATGGGGTGCGGGTGGACGTCGAGCTGCGCTGCGTGAACCGCAAGCAGTTCGACTTCGATCTTTCGGCGCCGCCGGAAGTCGCCGCGTTCGACCGCCGGTGGCGGGAGATCGTCCAGCAGGGCGTTTCCCGTGGCAGAGTCCAGTGCCAGATCCGGGTGACGTCCATGGATCGCGGCGAGGTCGCCTACGATGTCGAAGCCATCCGATCCAAGGTCGATGAATTGAAGGCGCTTGCCGCCGAGGTCGGCGTGCCTTTCGATGTTGGGCTGGCGTCGCTTGTCGCGATGCCGGGCATGACGCGGACGGCGGCGGCCGGGCTCGACGCCGAGGCGCTGGAGCGCCTGGTGGCGTCGGCGCTGGAGCAGGCGGTCGTGTCGCTCAACAGCATGCGCGCGGCGGAAGGCGCGGCCTTGGCCGCCGATCTTGTCGTTCGCATTGCGGCGCTTGAGGAGCATCGCAGCGAGGTGGCGTTGCTGGCGCCGCAGGTGCCGCAACGCCATCAGGAGGCGCTGAAGCGCCGCGTGGCCGAGTTGGGCGCAACGCTCGTGGACGACGATGCCGCGCTGGCGCGCGAGGTGGCGCTGTTTGCCGATCGTTGCGACATCACCGAGGAGCTGACGCGGATCGACGCCCATTTGTTCCACTTCCTTTCGCTCCTCCAATCCCCGGAGCCGTCGGGCCGTCCGTTGGATTTTCTGTGCCAGGAATTGCACCGCGAGGTCAATACGGCGGGATCCAAGGCGAACGACGTGGCGATCGCGCAGCACGTCATTGAGATGAAGGCCGGCGTCGAGGCGATTCGCGAGCAGGTCCAGAATCTCGAATAGCGATCGCGTTTAGCGGTGGAGAAGGCCGCCGCCCGGATTCGCATGGAGCGGTCGGACAATGGCTGGAACGCTCTTCCAGCCAAGTTTTCGGCAGGCCTCCAGGCGCAAGTGGCCGGCGAGGATTTCGTAGGAGCCGGTTTCGGTGGTCGCGGCGACGAGGATGGGCTGGAGCAGCCCTTCGGCGTCGATGCTGACGGCGAGCTGCTCGACGTCCTGCGGATCGACGTGCGCCGAGTGTGCGCGGATGGCGTCGATGTCGAGCTGGATGATGCTGGGGTTCTGGTCGGCGCGGCGGGCGTCGTCGGTCCGCCGGTCGTGTCCGGCTCGGTAGGAGTACACGTAGGGGATCGCGAGGTCGACTTTCGGCTCTTTCTGGATTTCCTCGAAGAGGCGCCGGTTGATCAGATAGCTCGTCTCGGCGCGATCCTTGACGACCGTCTTGTAGCGCAAGCGCATGTAGACGCCGTAGTCGTAGAGGTCGGCCCGGATGTAGGGCGAGTCGCCCGTGGCCTCGATGACATGGGCGGTCACTTCGCGGGCGACGCTGAGCAGGATGCGTTCGGCCGCGCGCCAGTCGGAGTCGTAGGTGATGCGCACGACGACTTCGTCGAGCATGAAGGCGCCGTCCTGCTGCGCGGTGTAGTTGATGACGACCTGCCCGAACAGCATGGCGTTGGGGACGAGGATGTGGCGTCCGACGGCTTCTTCGCTGGCGATCGAGCCGCCGACCTGGTTGAGCACCGTGTACATCGGGCCGATGTCCATGACGTCGCCGGTCAGCGCGAGGGAAGGGAACTGGACGCGGTCGCCCGGCCGGAACGGCCGCTTGACGGAAACGAGGACCCAGGCGGCGAAGCCGCTGACGGGCGCCTGGAGCGACCAGCCCAGCAACATGCCGCCGAACATGCTGAACGCCGTTCCGAACTTGCCCAGCACGCCGAAGCCGTAGGCCACGGTGCAGATGGCGACGATCCCTGCAATGAGCCAGTAGATGCGCGCCAGCATGACCCCTTCGACGGCCGGACGCTTCCGGCGAACGAACAGCAGCTGCGTGGCGAGCGAAAAGACGGCGCATGCGCCGAGGATGAGGGCGACGACGCCGATGAGGTGCAAGGCGTTCATGCCGCTGGGCATCGGCTCAAGGCCGGTCGCCAGGCGCCCGAGCAAAAGCCCCAATGCGCCGACGCCAAGGTAGGCGGCGGCAAAAATCAACGTCTTCCGCATCGGTTTGATTTTGGTTTTGTTCTTTGTCATTGGCAGAATGATAACACAAGCATGCGTTCGACTTCAACATGGGCGCTTTGCGCTGGACAAAGGGCGGGCATAAACGGTAGATTATGCCTTGAACAAAAACCGAGTTTGTCAACCAATCTCCGAACGGAATTTGCTTTGATCACGCTTCAGTCCGATGATTTTGCCGAGCGCATGACGCAGCAGGTGAACAGCCGGCCGGCGCTCTACAGCGTCCAGTACGCAGTCACTTACCGGTGCAACGTCGCCTGCGTCCATTGCTACGCCCATGACGCCGATGTCGGGGCGCCGCCGAAACTGGCCATGGACGAGGTGCGGCGGATCTTTCGCGAGGCGGCCGATTTGGGGTGCCTGCATTGTACCGTCACCGGCGGCGAGCCGCTCCTGCATCCGGAGTTTGAGACGATCTGGACGATTCTTGCCGAGCTGGGCATCCGCCGTTTGCTTTTTACGAATGCCACGTTGGCGACGGATCGTGTCGCTGGTTTTCTTCGCGACATGCCGCCGGACTGGGTCGAAGTCACGTTGCTCGGCGCTGACGCGGCCACCCACGAAGCGATCACCCGTCGCCCCGGCAGCTTCGACGCTGCGCTCGCCGGCATCCGCCGACTCGAGCGCGCCGGGGTTCGTGTCCGCGTCAAAACCATCGTCATGCGCAACAACGCCCACCAGATCGGCGAGATCAAGGCGTTGGCCGAGACGCTCGGAGACGGCAGCTTCCGTCTCGATGGCCAGCTCATGGGCGACTACCGGGGCTGTCTCGACATTGATTCGTTGCGCGTGCCGGTCGAGGATCTCGTTCGTCTTGAGAATCTCCATGGCATGAGCACCGAAGAGGCGTGGTGCCATGAAGAGACGCGATTGGCTGGATTCCGGCGCGACCGCCTTTACGCCTGTGGCGCCGGGCGTCGTTCGGCCTATCTGTCGCCTTGGGGGGGCTTGCATCCCTGTCTCTCGGCTGCGCACATCGCTTGTTCGCTGCGGGAGCATTCGGTTTCGGATGCATGGCGAATCCTTGGCGAGACGCTGACGGCGCGGAGTTTTCCCGCCGATCATCCTTGCCGGGATTGCGATGCGTTTGTCTACTGCCAGAATTGCCCCGCCGCCGCCAAGCTTGACACGGGCGACGAGCGTGGCATTTCTTCCTACCGTTGCAAACTTGCCAAGGCTCGCCAAAAACGTTTTTCATCGTCCGCATCCAAGCGTTCAGGCGAATGCTGACGGCAGCTTCGCTGCCAGGACGACTCTTCCCATCACCTGAAAAATTCGTTTCATTGACTGGAACGGCAAAAAACAGTAGACTGCTTGGTCAATTTTTCACAGCGCGTGGCGCGGATTAGGACTCAGAGGAGAATTTTAAAAATGAAAAAAAAGGACGGTCGTAAGCAGGCGGACGTCTCGCCGGAGAATCCTGCCGGTGCGTCTGATGCAGGAGCGGAATCCGAGGCTTCCGTTGCGTGCGTCGATGAGACTTTTGCGGATGATGCCGAGGCGAAGTCGTCGGCGGAATCGGAAGAAGCCAGGCTTCGCGACCGGCTGTTGCGGCTTCAGGCCGATTTCGACAACTACCGCAAGCGCATCGCCCGCGATCATGTGGACATGGTCAAGCGCGCCAACGAGGATCTTGTCGAGTCGCTTCTGCCCGTGCTCGATCACTTCGCCCATGCCGAGGCGAGCGTGGAGAAAGAAGCTCGCGCCGACATCGCCCCGTATCTGGAGGGCTTTCGTCTTGTCCGCAATGAGCTGGCCCGCGTTTTGGAATCCTTTGGCGTCCAACCGATCGCGGCGCTGGGGCTTCCCTTCGATGCCAACTTGCACGATGCTCTTTCCCTGATGCCTTCGGAAGAGGCCGAGCCCGGCACCGTGCTTTTCGAAACTCGCAAGGGCTACACGTTGAACGGCCGGGTGCTTCGTCCGTCGCAGGTGATCGTTGCTGCCGAACCCGAAGAAGGGGCGTCGGCAGAGTCTGATTTGCTTGATGCGGCTGGAACGGAGGCGTAGCCATGGCTTCCCAGAAAAAGGACTATTACGAGCTGCTGGGTGTTTCCAAAACGGCCTCCGCGGATGAAATCAAGAAGGCGTACCGCAAGCAGGCGATGAAGTACCATCCGGACCGCAATCCTGGCAACCAGGAGGCGGAGGAGATGTTCAAGCAGGTTTCGGAAGCCTACGAAGTGCTGAGCGATCCTGACAAGCGCAGCGCCTACGATCGATTTGGCCACGACGGCGTGAAGTCCCAGTTTGGCCCTGGCGGCTTCGATTTCCGGCGGGACTTCTCCCATGCCGACGACATTGATCTTTCGGACATCCTGGGCAATCTCTTTGGCGGCGGCGGCGGCGGTGGCGGCATCTTCGAATCCCTTTTCGGCGGCGGCGGTCGGCGCGGCTCACGCGGTCCGGCGGAGGCCGTGGATGGTCAGGATCTTCGCTACGACCTGGAGATCGACCTTGAGGAGGCGCTTTTCGGCGCTCCCAAGGAAATTTCGATTCCGGTGAACAAGGATTGCCCCACGTGTCAAGGCTCCGGCGCCGCAACGGGAACGAAGCGCGAGACGTGCAAGCAGTGCGGGGGCACCGGCGCGATCATCAGCGGCGGCGGGTTTTTCCGGATGCAGCAGCCTTGCCCGATTTGTCGCGGTCAAGGGTCGGTCGTGCGCACGCCCTGCAAATCGTGCAGTGGCAGCGGGCGCATCAAGGAACGCGAGCGCATTCTTCTGCGCATCCCCAGGGGCGTGGACACCGGCGCGCGCGTTCGTGTCGCAGGCAAAGGCGAGGGCGGCCTTCGCGGCGGCGCCGATGGCGATCTCTACGTTGTCTTCCATGTCCGCGAGCATTCCGTCTTTGAACGCCAGGGCGACGACCTCGCTTGTGTCGTCCCGGTGCCGCCTGACAAGGCCGCTTTGGGCGGCGAGGTGCAGGTGCCGACGGTGGATGGCTTCGCCAAGCTCAAGCTTTCGCCGGGAACGCCCAACGGAAAGTCCTTCCGGCTTCGTGGCAAAGGCGCTCCGTTGATGAACGGGCGCGGCTCTGGCGATCTTGTCGCCCGGGTTTCGATCGAGATCCCCACGGGCTTGAATTCGCGTCAGCGCAGGGCTCTGGAAGAATTCGCGGCGGCGTCCGACGAGTCGTCCTACCCTGAGGGGCGTGAATTTCGGAAGGACGGCGCGGCGTTTTTGTCACGCCGCGACGACATCCGAAAAGCTGCCAAATAGTTGTTGTTCGCTTTCGGGTCGTCGTGTGTCATGCCTGCCGTTCTTGTCACGACTGAAAATCTGCTGGGTGAAGCGCCCTTCGATCTTGGCGAAGGCGAATCGCGTCATTTGGCCGGTGCGCGACGCATTGCTTCTGGCGCTGCGATCACGCTTCTTGATGGCTGTGGACGTCGGCGACAAGGCGTTGTGGAGTCGGTCTCGCGACGCAGCGTGATCTGCCGGTCCGCAGGCGGCGTCGAGACCCTGCCACGACCGGCTGTGGCGCTGACGCTCTTTCAGTGCGTCGCCAAGCAGAGCCGGATGGATTGGCTTGTGGAGAAGGCGGCGGAGCTCGGCGTTGAGCGTCTTGTGCCGGTCGTGTCCGAACGCGCTGTGGCGCGTCCGGCGCTCGGCGAAAAGCCTGATCGTTGGCAGCGGATTGCGGAGTCGGCGCTTCGGCAGTCGGGTTCTGGCTGGCTCATGCAGGTCGAGGCGCCGCTTGACTGGACGGGCGCCTTGCAGGCCATGCGGGCTTGCACAGGGCGCTTGCTTGTGGGTGCGCTGATGGATGGCGCCCCCGATGCCGGGCAGGTGTTGCTCGGTTGGCGTGAAGCGGGGTTTTCCGGTCCGGTCGGCTGGCTCATTGGCCCGGAGGGCGATTTTACGCCGACGGAGCTGGACGCGGCCGTCCACGAGGCGAATGCGATTCCCGTCTCGTTCGGTTCGCAAGTCCTTCGTGTTGAAACGGCCGCGCTTTTCGCTGTCGCTGCGACGTTTGCCACCCTTGGCGCACCGCGCTGAAGCGCGGGCGAGTGGCGGGCCCCTCGACAAGCCTTCGACAGGCTCAGGATAAATTCGGGGGCGCTTGCCCGTGCTTCGCAAGCCTGGTTCCCAGGGTTTTCCGCAACGCTTTCGCACTCAAAACCCCAGAGTCGCCGAAATCGGGAAGTGGTCGGAGGGATAAAGCCGGGTTCCTGATTGGAGCAGGTTCTTGCTTGCCATGCGAACCGTGTCCGCTAGGCCTTGTTTCGAGAACGAAGGAGCAGTTCGCCGGCGTGGGCGAGGGTGACGGAGGTGAGGTCGGCGCCGCCGAGCATGCGGGCGATTTCATGGACGCGGGCGTCGGCGGCGACGGGGTTGATGCGGGTGCTGGTGCGGCCGTCCTCGATGTGCTTCGTCACGGCGAAGTGGGAGCGTCCCCACGCCGCCACCTGCGGGAGATGGGTGATGCAGATGACCTGGTGGAGCTTGGCGACGTCGGCGAGCTTGGCGCCGACGACGTTGGCGATTTCGCCGCCGATGTTGGCGTCGATCTCGTCGAAGACGAGCACGGGGATGGTGTCGTGTTCGGCCAGGACGGTCTTGAGCGCGAGCATGACGCGCGAGATTTCGCCGCTGGAGGCGATGTTGCGGAGCGGGCGCCTGGGTTCGCCGGGGTTGGGCGCGAAGCCGAACTCCACGGCGTCGCGTCCGCTGTCGCGGTCGGCGTCGGCGGGGGCGACATCGACCTGGAAGGCGGCGTGGGGGAGGCCGAGGTCGGCGAGCTGCGCCGAGACGGCGGCGCCGAGCTCCCCGCTCGCCTGGGTGCGCGCGGCGGTCAGCTTGGCGGCCCCGGCGTCGAGGCGCTGGCTGGCCGCGGCGATCTGCGCATCGAGCTCGGCGATGCGGCCGGCGCGGCCGGCGATCTCGGCGGCGCGGGTCTGCGCCCGTTCGAGGCGGGCGAGGACGTTTTCGACGGTGCCGCCGTACTTGCGCTTGAGCTTTTCGACGAGCGCCATGCGGTCTTCGAGCCATTGGAGGCGTTCGGGCGAGGCGTCGATGCGGGAGAGGCTGGAGGCGACGGACTTGGCCAGCTCGTTGATCTGGATGGAGGCGGACTTGGCTTCGGCGGCCCAGGCGGCCGCTTCGGCGGAGCCGTGGCGCTTCATCTCTTCGAAGCCGCGGATCACGTTGGCGAGGGTGTCGATGATGGAGCCTTCGCCTTCGGCGAGGCCTTGCAGGACGGCGCCGCCGAGTTCGAGGAGCGTGGCGGCGTTGGCGGATTCGGCGTGTTCGGCGGCGAGGGCTTCGCCGTCGGTGTCGGGCGAGAGCTCGGCTTCGGCGATTTCCTTGATCTGGTATTGCAGCAGGTCGAGTTCGCGGGCGACGGCGTCGCCTTCGCCGGCGAGCGCTTCCCGCTGTTGCTGGAGGGCGCGGCGTTCGCGCCAGAGGGCGGCGAAGGCGTCGCGGAGCGGACGGCACCGGCCGAAGGCGTCGAGCGCGTCGAGCTGGAAGGCGGGGTTGAAGAGCGACTGGTTGTCGTGCGGCCCGTGGAGGTCCACGAGGTGTTCGCCGATGCGCAGGAGCGTCTGGAGGGTGGCGGGGCAGTTGTTGACGAGGCTGCGTCCGGATCCCGTTGCGGAGACGGTGCGGCGGAGGATGAGGCGGCCGTCTTCGCAGGCGTCGATGCCGGCGTCCTCGAGGATCGGGGCGATCGCGGCCTCGGCCTCGGCGGGGAGGGCGATTTCGGCCGTCACCGTGCTTTGCTGCGCGCCTTGGCGGACGAGGCCGTGCTCGGCGCGGCCGCCGCAGAGCAGGCCGATGGCGCCGATGAGCACGGACTTGCCGGCGCCGGTCTCGCCGGTGACGACATTGAGGCCGGGGCCGAAGGCGATGTCGGCGGCCTCGACGACGGCGATGTCCTTGACGGTGAGTTTTTCGATCATGGGGGGCTCCACGGCGGTCGTGGAGTATGGAGGGGTTGTGGAGGGGCTATTGGATGAAGACGTTGGCGAAGTCCCGGGGGTCGGGGACGCAGTAGTGGGCGCTCCAGGCGCCGGCGGCGTCCTGGACGAGGGCGGCGCCCTGGAGGTAGCCTATCCAGTTGGCGGAGTTGAACTTCCGAACGCCGAGGCCTTGGAGGTAGGCGGCGATGAAGGTGTCGTGGCTGAAGACGATGGCGTGGCGCGCTCCGAAGTCGGCGTTGAGGATCCAGTCCGTCATGAGGCGGGTGCCGTCGGCGACGCTGTGGTAGCCGTTGAAATGTCCGTCGCGGAGGTAGCGGTCGGTGGCCGGGCCGGCGCCTTCGATTTCGTACTGGCGGTGGGTCTCGGCGAGGTCGGTGACCCACAGGCCGCCGAGGCCGACTTCGGGGGCGTCCTGGACGGCGGCGTCGTGGCGGGCCATGCCTTTGGCGACGAAGCGCGCGGTTTCCTTGGTCCGGCGCATGGGGGAGGCGGCGAAGGCGCACGGTTCGATGCCATGGAGGCGGCGTCCGAGGGCCAGTGCGTCCTGCTCGCCCGCCGGGGTGAGGCCGAGGTGCTGGCCGAATGTCGGATCGTCCTCGGCGATGCTCGGGCGCTCGGCGTGGCGGAGGAGCAGGATGGTGCGCCCTGGCGTGGCGCCGGCGATGTCGCGGAATTTTTCGGGGGAAATGGGGTTGTGGAAGGGCTCCACGGCATGCCGTGGAGGTGTGGAGGCGGAGGCGGAGTTTCTATGGGGCATCGGCTTGTGATTTGTGATTTTAGATTTGTGATTTGGCCGGAGGGCGACTTTGGACTTTGGACCTTGGGCTTTAGACTAAATGTGGCACTAGCGACTGGCGACTACGGAGAGGGGGCGTCGGTTTTGGGCGGGTCGGGATCGGGTTCGGAGGTGTCGGGCTCGGTCTTCAGCGCTTCTTCGGGGATGGCGAAGCCGGCGTCGGCAAGCGCCTTCGCCTCGGCGGGTGTGAGCTCGAAGTCGATGGCGACGTCGTAGCCTTGCTTGATGGCTTCGATGACCTGCTTGCGGTGCTCTTGGACTTTCTGTTCTTCGAGGGCGAGGATCATCTTGGTTTCTTCGGCCTTTTGCTTCGCTTCCGCTTCGGCCTTGGCTTTTGCGGCGCTGGCGATCGCCTCCCGTTCGCGGCGCTCCTGTTCGGCTTTTTCGTTCATTTGCTGAACACGGATGCGATGGAGCTCGCGGAAGGAGATGCGCGCTTCGCCCGAGGCATCGACGACCGTGGCGGCGGCGATGGCGTCGGGCGTGATGACGGAATCGACGGTGATCGGCGGTCTTCCTTTGGCACGCGCGCTTGCAGGCGCTTCGGCTTTGTCGCCGGGCGTTGGTGCGGCGGGCGGCGGCGACCCCGGAGACGCGGCTTGTTCAGGTTTGTGGACGGGGTCGTCCGGCAGGCTGGCGACGAAGCTCATCGGGATGTCCTCGGTGAGACCGTCGTGCGTGAGGCGCGCTGTGGCGTTTTTGAAATCGACCGATTCGAGGGTGTAGCCGCCGAGCGTCTGGCCTTCGAGGAGAAGGAACGTGCGCCGCGCCTTGGTGTCGGTGAATCCGGCGGCGGGGACGCCGCGGAACAACGTCAGCGCGTTGAGTTTGATCGTGTCGGCAAGTGACGGCGCATTGTCGGGCCGGGCCGCCTGCTGGAGTGCGAGCGCGGCGGCGATTTCCTCGGGCGTCGGCTGTCGTGGAGCGCGCCCAAAGGGGGCGCGCCGGAGGATCGGATCGTAGCGGCTGACGGACTCGGCGTCGGTTTCAACAGCAACCTCGGCGGAGGCTTCCGTTTCATCGGCGACTGCTGTTGAGCGACAGCATGGGATGCCGAGTACAAAACAGGCCAGCAGCCCGGCTCCAGCGCGGGCGGTCGTCAAGTTCGTGCGTGGTGTGTTGCGCATCGACATCAGCCGCCTTCGGTCCGCCTTCAATTTCCGCGGCTACTTGAGCGTCTTGCGCGTGGCCTTGGTCAGCACCTTCCAGAGCTCCGACGGCGTGTTGGCCTGGAGGGCGGCCTTGCGGTTGGCCTCCTTGGCGAAGGCGTCGGTGAGGCTGGCGAGCAGACGCAGGTAGAACGCGCTGACGGCGGTCGGGATTGTGCAGAAGAAGACGAGCTTCGCCGGCGTGTCGGTGACCCCCTGGAATTTGACGCCGTTTCGGCTGACGCCGAAGGCGAGGGCGAGGCCGCCCCCTTCGATGCCGCGTGCGTGGGGGAAGGCGAGCTCGTGTCCCACGCCTGTTCCGAGCATGTTTTCACGGGCAATCGCCGTTTCGGCCAGTTTGGCCGCGTCATCGACGAATTGCGCTTTCTGGAGTATCAGCGCAAATTCTTCGATCACTTCGGTGGGCGTTGTGCCGGTCAGTTCGGGGATCATGAGATCCGGCGAGGAGAATCGGGCGACGCCGACCTTTGCCTCGGCACTTGCGCGCGATGTGGGTTGCGCGACCCAACGGGCGCCCGAGGGGTCGTAGATGATGCGTGCGCAACTTGGGCAGGTGACGAGCTTTTGGCAGAGCTTGACGGCCTGGACCTGGGCGATGGCCAGGTGCATGCCGCAGATGGCACAGGAGTCGTTGCTCATGGGCGCCATGACGATGTGGTCTTTTCGGAAGAGGCGTTGAAAGGCGCCTTTCGTCTCCCCATCAAGGGAGTCCACCAGCGTGTCAATGTTCTGGTTGATCGCAGTGAAGTCCGCGGCTGCGCCTTGGATGGCACGCTGCTCGTCTCGGACGAGAATGAGTTCTTGGATCTGATTAAGATGGTTGATGATGCTTCGCATCAGTTGGCCCTCAGGAATGGCGGTGTTTCTGTTCATGATTCCACATTGCTTTTTCTGCCTTGTTATTATCAGTCGATTCGGCGTTAAAGTCAACCCCGAAACGCACTTACTAATTGCGGCTTGCCGTTGGCGGCGGTTGCGTGTAGAATAACCATTATTTTCCAGCAAGAGAGGAATCGTCGCATGATTACGATCGCCATTATGGGCGCTGGCGGACGCATGGGCGTCTCGCTCGTCCAGAACATCAGGAATTTTCAGAATCTCCAGCTTGCGGCCGCCGTCGAGCAGGCGGGGCATCCGATGGTCGGCGTCGATTCCGGCACGGTCGCCGGGTGCGCGCCCAACGGGGTGCCGGTGACGGACGACCTGGCCGCGGCGGTCGCCCGGGCGGACGTGGTGGTCGATTTCACGTTCCACGAGGCGGTGCCCGCCGTGGCGGAGCAGGTACGCCGCCACCGCAAGGCGTATGTCCTGGGCACGACGGGGCTGACGGCGGAGGAGCTCGCCGGCGTCAAGGCGGCCGCGGAGGTCGCGCCCGTGCTGATGGCGCCCAACATGAGCCTGGGCGTGAACCTGCTGCTGACGCTGGTCAAGCAGGCCGCCGCCGTGCTCGGCGTCGACTACGACGCCGAGATCGTCGAGATGCACCATCGGCACAAGAAGGACGCGCCGTCGGGCACGGCGCTCGCGCTGGCGAAGGCGGTCGCCGCCGGTCGCGGCGTGGCGTTTGGCGACGTGGCGCGCCATGGTCGCGAGGGCATCGTCGGCGAGCGGAAGGCCGGCGAGATCGCCGTCCATGCGGTGCGCGGCGGCGACGTCGTGGGCGACCACGTGGTGATGTTCGCGACGGACGGCGAGCGCGTGGAGCTGACGCACAAGGCGTCGAGCCGCGGCGCGTTTTCGTCGGGCGCCTTGCGCGCGGCGGAATGGCTCGTGAAGCAGAAGCCGGGCTTCCATGAAATCAGCGAGATGCTGGGACTTTGATCAACACAACCCATCAGAAACAGGAGTGCAAAAAATGGCAAAGAAGATGAACAAGGGCATGGACTATGCGAAGGACGTGTTCGGGAATCTGGGCGTCGATGTCGAGAAGGCCGTGGCGGAGGCGCTGGCGATCCCCGTGTCGGTGCATTGCTGGCAGGGCGACGACGTGGGCGGGTTCGAGAAGGGCGCGGGCGGGGCGGACGGCGGCATCGCCGTGACCGGCAACTACCCCGGCAAGGCCCGCACGCCCGAGGAGCTGCGCGCCGACTTCGAGAAGGTGCTTTCCTTCCTCCCCGGCGTCACGCGCATCAACCTCCACGCCTGCTACGCGGAGCCCGTTGGCGGTCGCCACGCCGACCGCGACGCGATCACGTTCGACAACTTCCGCAACTGGGTCGACTGGGCCGACGGCCTGGGCATCGGCATCGACTTCAATCCGACGTTCTTCGGCCATCCGAAGGCGTCCGATGGCTGCCCGCTGACGAACCGCAAGAAGGGGATCCGCGACTTCTGGATCGAGCACGGCCGCCGCTGCCGCGAGATTGCCGCCAAGATCGGCGCGAAGACGAAGTCGTCCGTGCTGAACAACTTCTGGACGCCGGACGGCCTCAAGGACACGCCGGCCGATCGCTTCGGGCCGCGCAAGCGCCTGGCCGACTCGCTCGACAGCATGTTCGAGAAGGAGTACAGCGCGAAGCTCACCGTGGACGCCGTCGAAAGCAAGCTCTTCGGCGTCGGCTGCGAGAGCTTCACCGCCGGCTCGAACGAGTTCTGCCTGGGCTACGCGATCAGCCGCGAAAAGCTCGTCTGCCTCGATGCCGGCCACTTCCATCCGACCGAGGTGATTTCCGACAAGATTTCGTCGGCGATGCTCTTCCTGAAGGAGGTCGCGCTGCACGTCAGCCGCCCCGTCCGCTGGGACAGCGACCACGTCGTGACCTTGGACGACGAGCTGCGCGCGATTGCGCAGGAGATCGTGTGGAACGGGTTCGAGAAGCGCGTGAGGATCGGGCTCGACTACTTCGACGCGAGCATCAACCGCGTGGCGGCCTGGACGATCGGCGCGCGCAACATGCGCAAGGCACTGCTCATCGCGAAGTTGACTCCGTACACGCTCATTCGCAAGGCCGAGAACGCGGGCGACTACACGTCGCGGCTCGCGCTCCAGGAGGAATTCCGGCTGCTGCCCTTCGGCGCCGTCTGGGACGCCGTCTGCGAAGAGGCCGACGCCGGCGTCGGCTGCGAGTGGCTCGACAAATGCAAAATCTACGAGAAAGAGGTTCTTTCTCGTAGATAGAGAGAAGTGAGAAGTGAGAAGAGAGAAGTTTCCGCCGGGGCTCCGCCCCAGACCCCGGTTCTTTTTAGAGAGAAGTGAGAAGAGAGGAGAGAGGAGTTTCCGCCGGGGCTCCGCCCCAGACCCCGGTTCTTTTTAGAGAGAAGTGAGAAGAGAGGAGAGAGGAGTTTGAGACCTGAAGATACCGCACTGTTCAAAAGCAAGAAGTTTGCGATTAGAATTGTCCGTCTTTACACTCGCTTGCGTGATGTGAAGATGGAGACGGTGATGTCGAAACAGCTTCTTCGATGTGGCACCAGCATCGGAGCGAATTTGAGCGAGGCGGAGTGCGCGGTCAGCAAGAAGGACTTCGCAAACAAAGTCGGCATCGCCAACAAAGAATGTGCAGAGACGGTGTATTGGCTCGGACTTCTCCATGACACTCAACTCTTGTCCGATGCCGAGTTCAAGGCGATCATGGACGACTGCCTCGCTATTCGTAAAATGCTGATTGCCACAACCAAGACGCTCAAAAAAGAAAATCTCGACTAATGCTTGTTCTTCACCAGCTCACCAGCCGTCACTCCAAGAAAACAAATCATCGGGGCATGGGGTGTCCCCATCCACAACTACTCTCTCCTCTCCACTCTCTTCTCTCCGATTCATCGGGCATGGGGTGTCCCCATCCACAGCTACTCTCTCCTCTCCACTCTCTTCTCTCCGATTCGTCGGGGCATGGGGTGTCCCCATCCACAGCTACTCTCTCCTCTCCACTCTCTTCTCTCTAAACTA
>JBMNOD010000019.1:0-46164 GCA_050942875.1 Kiritimatiellia bacterium | reverse complement strand
TCCCGGGAGGCGCCTAAGGTCGCGAAGAAGATTGAACGGGACGCCATCATGACAACTGGGGCATCTTGGAAGAGTAAGGATGCCGGCCCGAACCGTATCCGGAGATGGGTCATGTTGCTTGATGATGGTGCACTCCGGCGGATCGGTCTTGATATGAACAAATTGAAGCCAGTCGTTGTGGCCAAGCTGCGCGAGAAAGCTGCGACCTACGACGATTGCATGGCAGTTGCTCGAAAGCTTACGTTTCAGGCTTACTGCATGACCAACGCTCCCAAGGCACCAGAAGATATACAAAATTACCTTGAGGCCTTCTTCGGTCCGTTTCAGATTGGCAGCACGACGTGCCTGGTTTGCCGTGAACCACTAGATTTTGATCTGTTTTCCGAAGCCCGTCGGGGCAAGGCAGAAGTCGAGACATCACACAGCAATCCTCGGTTGCACACACCCGACAATGTTGGCTTTGCGCACCGCGCCTGTAATATCGCCCAAGGCAACAAGACCTTGGACGACTTCTATACGTGGATTGCCGAAATACTCAGACGTGTTGGCTATGCGGTTGAACGGCGATTATAGCTCGCATTCTGCGCCTACCATTCGCCGCAGGCGAACCAAGGCGTCATCTCTATTCCTCAAGGCCTCCCTGAATCCCGTGACCCGTTCTTTCCATGGTCCATCTCCATGTAGGAGCGGAATCTCAAGTTCCAGCAATCGGTTGCCAAGCGTTCCAAGAGTAGACTGCACGAAGACTAGATTGCGGATGCGCATCTTCACCGACGGCAGGTTAAGGGCATACATAAGACTGTAGGGATCGAGTGGAGCCTTAGGTGAAAGGCTTATAATCCGGAAGTGGCTTTGCACGATGCATTTATAATTTGACTCTGTTAGAAGGGCTGTGGTTCCAATTCGATACCGTCCATCGACAACCATCAGGACATCCCCGGGCTTGAGTTTCTGCTGTGGGGCGAACTCCTCATAGACGGTCTCACTGACTGCTTTTGTGGGATCCACCGATATCTCAAAGTTGGCGATATCTGACGTGCGTACAAAAGGAATGTCGCCTGTACCATAGACGTCGGAACCACACTCATGCCCCTTCCTGATAGACAGGCATCCTCGGCGCTTGAGATCGCCGAGAGTCACAAGTTCCGCGCTCGACACCAGGGATTCCTCTTCGGCAGAACGGGTGCCGCCAAGGTAATAGCGTGGAACCAAGTATTCAGGATCCGATATGCGCACCAATCGCCATGGCCCGTTGCTGTTCTCGCCGGGCTTTGTGATGTTGGCAAAGTCATCTGGATAGGGACGCCCGTCGCTGAAGTGTGTGCGCCCCCGACGGTCATGTCCGCACTGCAACGGCACGGCTACATACACCCGGTCAGATGGCTCGGGGACAGGGTTGGCCTTCTGGAAAAAGAGCACGTTCGTCTTCGTGTCGGTCCCTGGCTGGAATGTGGTCCTCGGACAGTCAAGAAGGGCTGTAATACGCCCTTGAGAACGCACCCAGTTCCAGATATATCCCGACTGCTTGTTGCCAAAAACCCCTTCCGGCAGAACGATGCCCATCCTTCCTCCCGGTTTCAGCATGCGGATACAAAGCTCAAGGAACAGAAGCTGAGGGGCCTGTGTCGGCGAGACGACATCCGTTCTAAGCCACTTCTCGCTGCTTCTTGGATCACTAATCCATTGGTGGCCGAAGTCGTATCGACAGAGAACGGTCTTGTCCTTTAGCCCAACCCGAGAACCGAACGGGGGGTTTGTCAGTATGACGTCAAACTGCTGTGAAGCAAGCGGATGGCTTCCAGTCAATGCATCCAGTGAGTTGAGGTTGTGGATGGATGAACGTTTACCGCAAACTATCTGAAGAAGAGCTCTCGAAATACGATAGAGATCGGGATCTTTGTCGACCCCAACCAGCTTTCCAGTCGCCAAGAGTGAGTTCGAGAGCCTAGTCTGGTACGTATGTGCTTCAATGAGAAATCCACTAGTGCCGCAGGCCGGGTCAAGAACCGACTCGTCGGGTTGAGGTGCAAGCGTCCGCACCATTGCTCGTACAAGCGAGCGTGGCGTAAAGAATTGACCCTTGTCCCCGCGCAAGCGTGGCCCGATCAACGCTTGAAATGCTTCGCCGAGAACATGGGCCGGAGAAGTCGACAGGCAAACCGGACGAAGTATTGTCAGGCATTCTCTGAGGGTATCATCTCCCATGCAGAAGCGGTCGTTGTCATCCACCAGGTCTAGATAGCAGTTCCGAAGAAGAGGAATCAATAGCTCAGTACTTGTCCCTTTGCCTTCAGCGAATCTAGTAAGTGCATCCGAATTGCCACACGTTTCCGTCGCGAGTTTCAGCAGAAGCAACAGCGAGAGGTCTGCGGCGATACGCTCTGCACGGCTTGCTGGACTGTTCGTGTAGAGATGGTAGTAGAGCTTGCGGAAAACCGATGCAACACTCTCAACACCACCCGGTAAACCGGCAGCATCGGCCACGTCCAGTTCTAAAAACATTTGCTTGTCAGTGTCAACTCGTGTTCGCGCCATACTCGTTCTCCTTTGGTAGTCATAAATAAGTAGCATAACACGTCGTGACGACGCTGTGAAGCTGATTCTTTCGCACCCCAGAATTTGGGTGTGTGGCAACTATGTTGAACCACATCCCCAACCATTTTTCTCGAAACAGGCTTATCCCACCCCAGTGCTCTTCCAGCCAGATGAAACCGCCACCAAACGGCCTGTTCCGGGCGTCTTGTGACGTGACGCCGCCGCGCGGAGCGTCAAAAGACTTCTCTTGGGAAGATTTTTCCCGAGGAGCTTTTCCGAAGGCCGTTTCCCGCCGAAGTTCAAGTCGCGATCGACCTTTTTGCGTTCAAAACCCGCCCCGGCACTTCCAGCATGGAAAAAATAGCGGATAGGGTTTCGGTCTCTTCTTCACGGCCCTGGGCTCGCGCCTTCCGGGGCGCTCGGGCACCCGGTCCGTTGCGATTGAAGAGAGCATCCTCCGGAAGTTGGCGATCCCCACGGGCCTGCCGGCGACGAGCCTTTGCGCAAGGAACAGCCTGAAGCTCGTGACCGCGCCCTTGCACTCCACGACGCCTTCGATGATCCGCACCGCGGCCTCGTCCGGAAGGCTCGCCCACGTCTCCTTGCTTGCCGGAGACTTGGACGAGTACGGGCCTTTGCGCCAGACGGCCGTCCAGCTCCCGTCGGCGTTGCGCCTCGCCTTGGACCGGTCGAACTTGCGCCTCTGGTTGAGCCGGCTGACCATGTCGGCGCCGCGCATGACAAGCAAGGCCATCGAGGCGAAGGCGCACAAGGCCCTGTCGCCGACATCCGCACCTGCCGCCTCCAAGCCTCTCAGGAGCGCACGACGAAACCCTGAAGCCAGCCAGCGATGAACGCCGCCTGCTTTTCGCGGACGGCGTCATGAAAATGGACATGGTCGCAGTAGAGTTCCGGACCGAGGTTCTGCGTGAAGGTGTGCAAATCAATCGACGGAACGCCAGCTTCGCGCATAATCCTGTCCGCTGCGGCATTGTAAGCATGACAATCGGCAGCGAAACGGTAGAACTTGATGCCGGGGCGGCTGTTGTGTACGGCCTCGTCGCAAGGCGTCGTCCGGATCCAGATGAACCGAGGACGCATACGCATCGCCTCGACCGTCTCAAGCATCTCACGCAAGTTGCGTTCATACGCATCAAGCGGCACCTGCTTTTCACCGGTGGATGGATCGGTCTTGATGTCATGGAGGCCGCAGTTGACCAGCAACAGGTCGGAATCGATCCCGCCAGCGCGCTGGCACCCCTTCAAGTAGGCCGCCACCATCGAAGAGTCGCCGCCATTTGCGCCTTGCGGTTTATCAAGGTTCAGAAGCGCTTCCGCCGCGCCATTCTTTCGAGAATACGTCATGATGCCTTCAAGGTCACGCTCCAGATACGGTCCGTAGTGAATCGAGATGCTGTCGCCGATCAGGTGGATTTTCATGGTTAAGAGCTAGGGATTCAAGGCTCAAGAGAAGAATAAGGAATCAAAAGCATTCCAACTCAGATGCTGAAACTACGTACATTTTACATTGTTTGGAACGATTCTGCAACGCATGCAGCAATCGATCAACACGTACGGGGGTGAGGGTGGGGCTTGTGAAGCACTTGTGGCACACTGTCACGCATGAAAAGCCCGCTTCCAGTTGGCGACGTCTGCAAATCCTCAGAATCTGACATCTCCTTGAGGGCGGCAAACTTGTTTTTGGATGTTAGACTTATGAGAGCAAGCTCCCACACGGTTTTTGCGGGAGGGTAGCGCAATGACGACAGCATCAGACCAAGCAGCCGGCAGATTTGCCGATTGGCGCGTCCTCCTGGAGAAGACGCGCACGACAAACCGGAAAGGCCTTCCCGGCAAAACCGACTTGCGCCTCTTCTGGCGCGAAACGGCCTTCCGCGACCACGACGGCGCACCCGCCCCCGTGGTCTGGGCCCAGGCGTTCGCCAACGTGCTCGACAACATCGCCCTGCAGGTCCACCTCGGCGAACGGATCACAGGCAGCAGACGCAACTTCCGCGTTCTCTCACAAGTCCCTGCCCACAGCTTGGGCGACGGCGGAGAGCTTCTTCATCAGCGCGCCGAAGACCGGCGGGGTGAGCGCCTGTGGGCCGTCGGAAAGCGCGCTGTGCGGGTCGTGGTGGACTTCGATCTCAAGACCGTCGGCGCCGGCGGCGATCGCCGCCATCGCAAGCGGCTCCACCAGCGCGGCCTGGCCGGCGGCGTGCGAGGGATCGACGAACACCGGCAGGTGCGTCAAGGACTTGAGCACCGGAATCGCGCTGACGTCGAGCGTGTTGCGGGTGGCCGTCTCGAAGGTGCGGATGCCGCGTTCGCAGAGGATCACCTCCGTGTTGCCGCCCGACATGATGTACTCCGCGGACATCAGCAGCTCGGCGATCGAATTCGAGAAGCCGCGCTTGAGCAGGATCGGCTTGCGGATCTGCCCCAGCTCCTTGAGCAGCTCGAAGTTCTGCATGTTGCGCGCCCCGACCTGGATCACGTCCACGAAATCCACGAACATGTCCACCTGCGACGGGTTCGTGATTTCGGAAACGACGGGAAGCCCCGTGGCCTGGCGCGCCTTCTTCAAATAGAGCAGCCCTTCCGCCTTCAGCCCCTGGAAGGCGTATGGCGAGGTGCGGGGCTTGAACGCGCCGCCGCGCAGCATCGTCGCGCCATGGCGCTTCACCGCATCGGCGATCACCAGGATCTGCTCCTCCGACTCCACCGCGCAAGGGCCGGCGCAGACGACGACGCGCCGGTCGCCAATCCGGTTCTCGCCGACGCCGATGATCGTGTTGTCGGGATGGAACTTGCGGTTCGCGCGCTTGTACGGCTCCTGCACCTTGAGCACGCGATCGGCTTCCTCGATCATCTCGATTTCAGCCACCGGGATGAGGCTCGTGTCGCCGACAAGGCCGATGATGGTCGATTCCGATCCGTAGATCGGATGGGTGGCGACGCCGTATTTCTTTTGCAACAGCTCGCAAATGTCCTGCACGCGCGGCTTGAGGGTTCCGTTCTTGAGTACGATGATCATGTGGGGGCTCCAGTGTCTTCGAGGGCGCGCGCAATGGCTGCGGCGACATCCCCGGGGGTTGTGTGCGCGTCTGTCGAGACGCAGGTGTCGGAAAATTCCCGGTAGATCGGCTGGCGGGCCTCGAAAAGCCCGCGCGCCGTCCCGGGGTCGCGCGCCAGCGGACGCGCCGGGTCGCAGGCGATGCGCCGCCACGCCTCCTCGAACGCGATGTCGATGTGGACGACGAGCGTGTTCGTCTCGCGGATCATCCGCCGGTTCGCCTCCGCCACCGGCAGGCCGCCGCCGGCGGCGACGACCGCCGACGGGCCGTGGCGGAGTGCGGACTCCGCCACGTCGCGCTCAAGCTGGCGGAAGCCGGCTTCGCCGCGTTCGGCGAAGATGTCGGCGATGGGGCGCCCCGCCGCATCGACGACCGCCGCGTCGAGGTCGATGAACGCCAGGCCGAGTCGCCGGGCGAGCATCCGCCCGACCGCGCTCTTGCCGCAGCCCATGAAGCCGACGAGGAGAATCTTGATCGGAAACACGCGATGAAGCTCGCCGACGAGATCGGGCAGCACGGCGCGCATGATGGCCTCGGTGTCGAAGCGGACCTCGGGGTTCCAAATGCGCTGCGCGGCGATCGCCTGGCGCAGCAGCATGGCCAGGCCGCCGCAGGCGCGGGCGCCGCGTCGGCGCGCCTGGAGGACGAGGCGCGTCGGCGTAGGGTTGTAAATCGCATCGAAAACATCCGCCCCGGAAGCGATGTCGCCCGGTTCGCACGGAAGGCCGCCGACATGGGGCCACATCCCGAGCGGCGTGGCGTTGAGGATCGTCCCGAAAGGCCCGGCAAAGGAACCGTCGTCCACGCGCATCCGCCCCGCAGCCTCCGGCGCGCGGGCGAGCAGGTCGGCCACGATCGCCTCGGCGCGACCCGCCGAGCGGGCGCGCAGCGTGACGGATCGGGCGCCATGCGCCACGCAGGCGGAGGCCATCATGCGGGCGGAGCCGCCCGCGCCGAGGATGAGCACGTCGCGGTCGCGCAGCGCGACCCCGCTGGCAAGGAAGCCCTCGCCGTCCGTGTTCCATCCCCTGCCCCGGCAGATGGTGTTGACCGCGCCACAGTCGGCCGCCGAGGCGTCAAGCTCGCGAAGGAACGGGATGACCGCCTGCTTGTGCGGAATGGTGCAGTTGAGGCCGTCGTGCGAAGCCAGCAGCGTCGGCAGCACGCGCGGGAGGTCTGCCGGCTCGATGTCGTGGAGCGCATAGGTGCCATCGACGCCGGCGATCTCCAGGATGCGACGGTGGATCTCCGGCGACAGGCTGTGGCCGAGCGGATGCCCGACGAGTCCGAAGCGCTTCATGCCTTTTCGCCTCCCGGCTCCGGCGCGGCGCGCCGAAGCCCCTCGGGAATCGACGCGCGGAAATCGGAAGCCTGCTTGAGCCATTCACGAAGCGTCTCGGCGTCGCCGGCGGCGACAAGGTCGCGGAGGCGGACGAGATGGGCGATGTAGTCGTCGATCGCCGGAACGAGAGGCTCGGAGGCGAGGAAAATGTCCGTCCAGAGGCCGGGCGACGACGCCGCAATGCGCGTCGTGTCGCGGAACCCGCCGCCGATGAGCGTCCGCAGCGCGTCGTCGCGGGCGTCGTCCGCGATGCCCGCAAGGGCGAAGGCGGCGACATGCGGCAGGTGCGAGATGATCGCCACGCGATGGTCGTGCATGTCGGGGGGCATGGTGACGACCCTGCCACCGAGGCGGGCGATCAGCGCCTTGAACGCCTCAAGGCGGGCGGCGGGGAGCGCGCAGTCCCCGGGGACGCAGAGGACATACGTGGCGCGCTGGAAAAGCGTCGTCTCGGCCGCGCCGTAGCCGGAGCCTTCGGAGCCGGCCATCGGGTGGCCGCCGATGAAGTTGGCCATGCCGGCGGCGGCCTTCAGGATCGGGCGCTTGACGGACGCCACGTCGGTGACGACGCCGATGCGGGCGTTGTGAAACACGCCGAGGAGACGGCACGTCTCCTGCGGCGGCGTGCAGATGAAAAGCACGTCGCATCCGTCGAACGCCGTTTCAAAATCGGCGGCGCGGGGATCGACGGCCGCGTCGGCGACGCCCTCGGACAACGCCGCCTGGACGGTTTCGGCGCACAAATCCGCGACCGTGATCCGGCACCCCGGCACGAAGGCCCGCAGCGCCTTCGCCAGCGACCCGCCAATCAACCCCAGCCCGACGATGCCGGATTCTATCGACACGGAATCTGTTGTCTTCACGTTACTCTCACACTCACACTTACTATTTCCAACGGGGTCTGGGGTGTCCCCAGCCAACACTCCTCACTTCTCTCTACGCTCTTCTCACTAAAAACTAGCCGCTAGCCGCTAGACGCTAACCCCTCACGGCGAGCGGCTTCCCGCTCGCCTCCCCATACCACCCAATGATCTGGAGCCGCGGCAGCTCATAGGAAAGCTGGCAGATCGCGGAGAGCGCCGAGGGATCGAGGCCGGGGGCGAGGATGTCGATGAAAAACGCATACTCCCAGGGCTTCTCCGCGACGGGCTGCGAGGAGATGGCGGCGAGGTTGAGCTTGCGGTCGGCAAGCACGTTGAGCGCTTCGGCAAGCGCGCCGGTGCGATGCGGCAGTTGCAGGACGATCCCCAGGCGCGAGGCGTCGGGGGTCACCACAAGCTGCCGCGTGACGGCGATGAAGCGCGTCATGTTGCACGTCGTGTCGCAGATCGTCTCGGGGCGCGCGTCCAGGCCGTTGAGCGCGGCGGCCTCTTCCGAGCAGATGGCGGCGACGGCCTTGTCGGCGCGGCGCGCGACCTCGCGCGGCGCGTAGGCGGTGTTTTCAACCGGAACGGTCTGCCAGCCGTGGCTTCGGATCGCGGTGGAGCATTGGGCGAGCGCCTGGGGATGGCTCAGCACCGTCTTGACGTCCTCCAGCGCCGTGCCGGGCAGCACGGCGAGGCGGTGCGCCACGGGCAGGTCGATGCAGCGGACGATGAACAGGCGCTGCTGGAGGAGGCGATAGACCGTCTCCACCGGGCCGGCGGAGGTGTTGGCCAGCGGCAGGACCACGGCGTCCATCGCGCCCTCCAGCACCTGCTCGCACGCATCCGCAAACGACCAGGCCGGCACGCGCTCCGCCTGGGGGAACAGCGCCTTGGCGGCCTGTTCGGAATAGGAGCCGGCGGTGCCGCCGAAGGACACCTTTTCGATGAAGTCGAGCGTGCCGTCAGCCGACGTCGGCAGCACGGCCGTCGCCGTCTGGTGGCGGCGCTGCGACAGGAGCAGTTCATACTGGCGCTCGCGCGAAAGGCGCATGACCGTGCGCATGAGCGATTCGGCGGCGTCCGAATAGCCGGGCGTCGCCGCGCGCGCCTGTTCGCAAACCTTCGCCTCGCGGCTCGGATCATGGACGAGCGCGCCGGAGAGCGCCTTTTCCGCCGCGATCTGCTCGACAATCCGCATGCGGCGCTCGAAGAGCCGGACGAGCTGCCGGTCGATCTCCGAAATCGAATGTCGGAGGCTGCCAAGCCCGGTCGCCGCGGGAGCGGGCTTCGCCTCGCCGGGCGCGGCGTGGAGATGCTCCTTCACGAGCCGCTCAAGCCCGACGAGATAGCTGTCGAGCCCCAGCCCGGAAACCTGGCCGACGCAAGCCGGCTGGATGGCGGAGAAGGCGCGGAAGGCCTCGCGGCGGTGGATGTCCGAAATATGGACTTCCATCGTGGGAATCTTCGTCAGCGCGATCGCGTCGAGCAGCGCATAGCTCGTGTGGGTGTAGGCGCCGGCGTTGATGACGATGCCATCGACCCGCCCCATCGCGCCGTGGACGGCCTCGATGAGCGCGCCTTCGTGGTTGGACTGGAAGCACTGCGCCGCGACGCCGAGGGCCTCGGCCTTCTCGATGAACGCGGCTTCCACGTCGGCAAGCGTAAACGAGCCGTACTGCGCCGGATCGCGCTGCCCGAGCTTGTCGAGGTTGGGGCCGTTGATCAGCAGGACGGTCTTTGTTTTTTGCTTCCCGTCGGCGGTCGGCGGGGTCGTCTTCTTTGGCATGGCGGTGGTGGCTCCAAGGGGGAACGGCCCGGCAACGGGCTTCTAGGGGGTGGCAGGGGGCGTGGCGCCGTCGAGCAAACGGTCGAGAAGCACGAGCGCCACGGCGCTTTCCACGACGGGCACGGCGCGCGGGACGATGCAGGGGTCGTGGCGGCCCTGGATTTCGAGCGTCTCCTCGGCGCCCGTGTCGAGGTTGACGGTCGGCTGCGGCGCGCCGATGGACGCCGTCGGCTTGAAGGCGCAGCGCACGATGATCGGCATGCCGTTGGCGATGCCGCCTTCCATGCCGCCGGCATGGTTCGTCGGGCGCGTGACGTTCCCGGCGTCGTCGCGGCGGAAGGCGTCGTTGTTCGTCAGCCCGGTGGCGCCGGCGACCGCGAAGCCGCGCCCGAACTCCACGCCCTTGCAGGCGGGCAGCGCAAAGAGCATCGCGCCGAGGCGGCTGCCCAGGCGGTCGAAGAACGGCCCGCCCACGCCGGCGGGCATGCCGCTGGCGACGGCCTCGACGATGCCGCCGACCGAATCCTTGCGCGCGTGCGCCGCCTGGATGGCGGCCTTCATCCGCTCGCCGCAAGCGTCGTCGACCACCGGAAACGCCTTGGCCGAAACATCGAAGGCGGCGGCCGTCGGATCGATTTCGGCGTCGCGAACGCCGCCGATTTCAACCGCGCGCGCGCCCACGCGGACGCCGCGGGCGGCGAGCATCTGGAGGCAGACCGCCCCGGCAAAGGCCAGGGGCGCCGTGAGGCGGCCCGAGAAATGGCCGCCGCCGCGCGGGTCGTTCGCGCCGCCGTAGCGGAGGCGCCCCGTCAGGTCGGCGTGGCCGGGTCGGGGCCGTGCCACGAGGTCGGCGTAGTCGCCGGATCGCGTGTCGGCGTTGCGGATGATCGCGGCCAGCGGCGTGCCCGTGGTGCGCCCGTTGAAGACCCCCGAAAGGATTTCGGGGGCGTCCGGCTCGCGGCGCGGCGTGGCCCACGGCCCCTGGCCGGGCGCGCGGCGGCGCATGTGCGCCGCCAGCGCTTCGAAGTCGAGCGCGAAGCCGGACGGAAGGCCGTCGATCACGACGCCGATCGCCGGGCCGTGCGATTCGCCGAACAAGCTGATTCGGATGTTCTCACCCCATGTCGAACTCATGCGCGATGCCTCCTGCATGACGGAAATCCTGGAAAAAGGTCGGATAGGACTTGGCGACGGCGTCGCTGCCGAGAATCGTCGTCGCGCCGTCGGCGCGCGTCGCCAGCATCGCCGCCGCCATGACGATGCGGTGGTCGCGGCAGCCGTCCACGGTGCCGCCGCGCAAGCGCCGGTCGGCGCCGTGGACGACCAGGCCGTCCGGCAGCGCCTCGACGGCGACGCCGAAGCTGTGGAGCATCGCCGCCGTGGACGCGAGCCGGTCGCTCTCCTTGAGGCGCAGGCGGGCGGCGTTGGCGAGGCGCGTCTCGCCCCGGGCGCTGGCGGCCGCCGCCGCCAGCGCCGGCACGAGGTCGGGCGTCTGCGACACGTCGAACACGCGAGGCTCGCCGTCCGCATCGGCCGCGAGCCGCTCCAGCATCCCGGCGAAGGCGCTGTCGCCCTGCGACGTGCGCGCCGGCAGGTTCGCCACCGCGACGCCCTGCCCCAGAAACGCGGCAAGCCGCCAAAAGGCCGCCTGCGAAAAATCGGGTTCGGGAACGTAGGCGGAAGCCGCCTGGCAGCGCTGGCGCCCCGGGACGTGGCAGCCCGCCGCCGTGCGCGTGGCCGTCACGCCGAAATGGCGCATGACGTCGAGCGTCATGTCCACATACGGCTCCGACTCCAGCGGCGAGGAGAGGATGATGTCCGAATCGCCCTCGAGCAGCGGCAGCGCCAGCAGCAAGCCGGAGATGTACTGGGAGCTGACGTTGCCGGGGAGCGTGAAGCGGCCGGGGGCGAGGCGCCCCCGGATGCGCAGCGGCAGCACCCGGCCCTTGACCAGGAAGTCGAGCGCGACGCCGCGCCCCTGGAACGCCGTCTGGTATTCGGCCATCGGCCGCTCGGGGAGACGGCCGCTGCCATCGAGCACCGCCTCGACGCCGCGCGCCGCCAGCAGCGGAACGAGCAGCCGGAGCGTCGTTCCCGATTCGCCGCAGAAGAGATGCAGCGGCTCGGCGCCCTCCCCGCCCCCGAGCAGGCGGCGGAGGCAGTCGCGCGTGACCCGGATGTCGTCCGAAAGCGCGTCCTCCGCCGGCAGGACGCAGCGCGACAGGTCGCCCGAAAGCGCGGCGCAAACGAGGCCGCGATGCAGCAGGCTCTTCGAGGGCGGAACCTCGACGACGCCCGAAAGCGCACAGGGACTGATGGAGACGAATCTCATGGGAAAGAGTTGTTTGCTTGCTTTTGCTTTTGCGACTTCGGTGCCATGTGCCGACAGACCGGCTTGAGACGCCTCGCCCCGAACCACCGGATCTACGCAAATCATTGTAACACGTCGCCCCCGTGGATGCAATCTATGGCTATCGATCATCGACAAGGCACCAAAATAGGATCTCGCCGCAGGCGACAACCTAGTCGCGGGCAACCGTGATGGCGACGACGCGCTCCGCGCCGTTGGCCTTGAGCGCGGCGGCGCACTCGGAGAGGGTCGCCCCGGTCGTCATGACGTCGTCCACGAGGAGAATGCAGCGCCCGTACGTCCAGGGGCGCAGGTGCGGCGGGGAGACGAACGCGCCGGCCACGTTGAGCCGGCGGGCGGCGGCGTCCAAATGCGTCTGGGTGGGCGTGTTGCGATGGCGTTCGAGGATGTTGGAGACGAGCGGCACGCCGATGCGCCTGGCCAGCGCCTCGGCCAGCAGCTCCGCCTGGTTGTATTGGCGTTCGCGCTGCTTCACGCGGTTGAGCGGCACCGGGCACACGACGTCCGGCGCCTCCGCGCGGCAATGCGCCAGGTAGCAGCCTTCGAGCAAGTCCGCAAGTTCGTCGCGGAGCCATGTCGCCCGATGGTACTTGAGTCCGTGCACGAGCTCGCGCACCGGCCCGTGGAACTCCGCCGCGCTCCGCGCCAGATCGAACTTGGGCGGGTGGCTGCGGCAGGGTGCGCACAACGGCGCCACCTCGCCTGCGGAAGCCGACTCCATCAGGACTTTGCCGCAGCGGCGGCAGCAGGTCTCGAACGCGCGCACATGGATGTCGGCCCGGCACGCGCCGCAAAGGGGCGCGGGCGACGACGCGCCGCAGACCGCGCAGCGCGGCGGGTAGAGCAAGTCGAGGACGCCCCGGAGGTTCATCTCAGATGCGCGAGGACCGCCTGCGCCGTGCGCTCCAGCGCGCCGCGCTGCGACTCCACGACGCGGCGGGCGCGTTCGCCGAGCGCGGCGCACCGGGCGGCGTCCGCCGCCAGTTCGCCGACGGCCTGGTGGAGCCCGGCGGCGTCCGCCACCTCGCGGATGGCGTCGGCGGCGCGGAAAATCTCCATCGTCGAGGCGAAGTTCTCGGTGTGCGGCCCGCAGACCACCGCCTTGCCAAACGACGCCGGCTCGATCATGTTCTGGCCGCCGATGTTGGGGTCGAGCGTCTTGCCGACGAAGACCAGGTCGGCCAGCGCGTAGAGCGGGAAAAGCTCGCCCGTCGTATCGACCATCAGGATCGCGTCGGGGCCGGGCGCCTGCGTCTCCCGCCCCGTCTTCATGCGGCTGCGGCGCAGGCACCGGAAGCCGGCGGCGGCAAGCTCGCGCTCCAGGGCGTCGCCGCGCTCCATGTGGCGCGGCACGAGCACGAGGCGCAGGCCGGGGACGGCCTCGCGCGCCGCCGTCCACGCCTCGGCCAGCGCGGCCTCCTCGCCGGGCCAGGTCGAACCGCCCAGCAGGATGCGGTGGACGCCGGGCTCGATGCCGGCCGCCGCGAGCGTCTGGCGCGCCGTGTCGAGCGCCGCCTCGGTCGGCGGCGCGACGTCGAACTTCACCGAACCCGCGACCTGCACGCGGTCGGCGGGCGCGCCCGCCGCGACGAGGCGCTCGCGGTCGCGGTCGGACTGCACGAGCATCGCCGTGAAGCAGTCGAAGACCTCGGCGAAGAAGCACCGCAGGCGGCGGTAGCGCGGGGCGGAGCGATCGGAGATGCGCCCGTTCACAAGGAACACGGGCAGGCCGCGACGCCGGCACGAGCGGATGAGGTTGGGCCAGAACTCCGATTCCGTCAGAACGAGCGCCTTCGCGTTGATGATCTTGAGCGAGCGGCGCACGATGTGCGGAAAGTCCACGGGCAGGTAGATGAGCACGTCGTCCGGGCCGACGAGCCGTTCGCAGACGGCGTGGCCGGTGGAGCTCGTCGTGGAGAGGATGAAGGATTCGTCGGGCGCGAGGCGGCGCAGCTCGCGGAGCACGGCGCCGGCGAGGTTGGCCTCGCCGACGCTCACGGCGTGGACCCAGATGCGCGGCTTCTCGGCCAGCCGCGCGGCCGTTTCGGGGGCGAAGCGGCCGAGCCGCTGCCCGAAGTCGGCGCGGTAGCCGCCGCGGCGGCGCATCCGCGCAAAGAACTTCGGCAGCATCAGCGTGTAGCCGATCGCAAACAGGATGTTGTACAAAAACCAGCGCATGTTCAGCCTTCTCCTTCCAGCCGTCGCCCCGGCAGGGCGTCCTCAAAGGCGAGCGCCTCGCTCCCCTCGGGCCCGATCTGCTCGAATGCGTAGATGCGGTTGGCCTCCCGGTCGTGCCACACCACCGCCTGGCCGCCGAACCACCGGCGCCGCATGAAGCGGTCGCCGTGGTGCTCGCGCGGCGCGTTGAAGCGCAGCGTCCGCGCCTCGCAGCCGGAGACGTGGCAGGGTGCGGACGCTTCCACCTCGATGCCCAGCGTGCGGAGGATCGGCTTGTAGAAATCGGCCAGATCCTTTCGCCCGAGCAGCATGCCGGCCAGGCCCCAGCGGCGGAAGACGGCCTTGCGCTTCGAGTCGAGCGCCTCGAAGCTCATCATGACGTTGGCGGGCAGCACGACGATGTCCTCGATCTGGTAGTCCCAGGGGAGGCGCGCGTGGATGCCGTGCAGGCGGTATTCGCAGGCGTCGGGATCGTGGTTGAAATCGAACGATTCGAGGATCGGGCGAATGATGTCGCGGCGGCCGGCGGGCGAGGTGTGGCCTTCGAAGACCCAGCGCACGAGCCGTTCGCTTTTCGCGTCGTAGGCGAGAGCCTGCGTGGGGCGCGTCTCGTCGAGCCAGCCGACGAGAAACGGCCCGGCGTCTTCGGTCTTGACGTCCGTCGCGCGCAAGTCCTTGGCGTCCTTGCGGCCGATGATGTTGTTCGCGAGGAACGTCGTCATCGTGGTGAGCCGATCCGGCTCGCGTTTGCACGGCTCCCAGCTCACGATGCCCTGGAGCCCGCGGCGGGTGTTGAATTCGAGCCGTCCGGCGCGATCCTCGACGGAATAGGCGGTGACCTCCCAATCCGGCGGCACGTCGGCGCGGACGTGGTGCCAGGCGAAGCGGTTCCAGTCGCGGGCGGGCGCGGCCGGCGCCGGCGTGGCTTTTCGGGAAGGCTTCGGTTTCTTCATGGTTCGCTCCGCTCCCCGCTGCGTCCGGGCGTGTGCAACGCCTCCAGCGCCGCCACCGTGGCGCGCGCCGTGGCCTCCCACGAGAACCCCGCCGCGCGCTCCCGGGCCTTGGCGACCATCGCCGCGCGCGACGGCGCGTCGAGCGCCAGCAGGCGGCGGATCTCCGCCGCGAACGCCGCCGGGCTGCCCGCCCTCGCGTAGGCGACGGCGTCGCCGCCGACTTCCGGGATCGACGCCTCGCGCGTCGTCAGCACCGGCACGCCGGCGCTCATCGCCTCCAGGACGGGCAGGCCGAAGCCTTCGTATTTCGAGGGAAGCACGAAGAGGTCGGCGCCCTGGTACAAGGCCGCCAGATCCTTCTGGTCGAGATGGTGCAGCCGCAGGACGCGCTCGGGTTCCGGCGCCTCGGCCAGCGCGGCGGCGACGGCGCCCTCGCCGCGGCGGGGCTTGCCGAGCAGCACGAGCCGGTGGGGGATCTCCGCGCAAACCTCGGAAAAGGCGCGCACCGCCGTCTCGACGCTCTTGTGCGGATACGTGTTGGCCACGACGAGGATGTACGGCTCGCCGGAACGGAGCAGCGCCGTGACGCGCTCGGCGATGAAGTCGCCGGGCAGCGGCTCGGAAAAGCGCTCGTCGGCCGCTTCCATCGTCACCACGATTTTGTCAAAGGGCGTTTGCGTGTATCGCACGATTTCCTGCCGCGAGAACTCCGAGATGGTGATCACCGTGTCGCTGTGCTTCATCGCCAGCGGCGTAAAGAACTTCATCGCCAAGAGCGACAGCCTGGTGAAATCTTCCGGGAAATGCACGTACTGCATGTCGTGTATCGTCGTCGCCTGGGGGCAGCGGATCCGGAACGGCGCCATGTTCCCGGGGTTCCAGAGCACGTCGACGCGGTTGGCTTCGATGACGCGCGGCAGCGTCGTCTGCTCGCAGTGGATTCGCCTCGCCCGCGAGGTCGCGCGAACGCGCATATCGACGAGCGTCACGTTCTGGAAGGCCATCAGCTCGCGCGCGAGGGAATCGCGGTTCTCGTCGTTCGCGAAGACCACGAACTCGTGCCCGGGGTGCGCCTTCGCCGCGGCCGCCAGCGTCCGGCGCAAGTAAGTCTCGCTGCCGCCGACCTCGCCGGGGATCATGAACAACGCATTGACGCCGACGATCATGACCGATTCCCCCGGCTCATGATCCCGTAAAAGAAGACAATCCCCCAGCAAACGAACCGATGGCAGAGGCTGGAGAGCGCCCACTTTCCGGCGTCGTCGATCGCGCAGGCGAGCTCCTCGGCGAACTGCCGCTTGAAGCCTCGGCCGCTGATCGACTGCGGCGTCCAGCGGAAGTACGCCATCTCGGGGCGCTTCACGCGGACGCCCCCGCCATGACGCCACAGCCGCAGCGTCAGGTCGTAGTCCCACGCCGCGTGCAAGTCGGTGCGCAACGGCCCCGCCCGCTCGAAAGCGCTCCGCCGGAACACCATCGCCGGCTGCGAAATGTAGTTGAGCACCCGGATGACGAACCGGCTCGACAGCGGATACCAGAATTCCTTGAAGGCCGTGATGAAGCGCCGGATTTCGCGTCCCTCGGCATCGATGATCGGGCAATGCCCGAAGCAGAACGCCTTCCCCGGATGCGCCTCCAGCGTCTCGACGGCCCGGGCGAGCGCCCGGGGCGCATAGACGTCGTCCGAGTTCAACCAGCACAAATACTCGCCGCCGGCCCGGGCCAGCCCCTTGTTGATCGCGTCGGCCGGCCCTTGGTCGCGCGACGAGATGAAATGCGTGTGGGGGTGTGCGTACCTTGCCACGATCGCCGCCGTGCCGTCGGCGCTTCCGCCATCGAGGACGAGGTGCTCGACCTCGATGCCATCATCGCGCTGCATCGCGACGCTTCGCATCGTCTGCTCGATGAACCGTTCGGAATTGAGGCTGGGGGTGACGACGGAGATTCGCTTCATGTAAATGGAAGTTGCGGAAAAAAGGAAGACGGAGGCCAGGCCTGCGCCGGAGCGCCCCGCGGGATCCTGGCGGCCTCGCCCCCCGACGTGGTCGGAGCGGTGGGATTTGAACCCACGACCTTCTGCGCCCAAGGCAGATGCGCTACCAGGCTGCGCTACGCTCCGCATCTGTTAGTGTAGTGTAGAACCATCATTATACCCCAAAATCGCCGGGGAGTTCAATCTTGAATTGGAACAGATGCGCCCAGCAGTGGTTGGCCCAAGTTTTTTGGCTGGATTTTTCATGCCCTTTATGTCAAAATAAACATCCTTTTGATTTTTTTGTCACAGAAACGAGGAATCCATGGCAGTAAAAGTAAGATTGACACGCACGGGAGCGAACCGCGACAACTGCTTCCGAATCGTCGCGTCCGACGCCCGTTTCCCCCGGGATGGGCGTTTCATTGAGCAACTGGGGTGGTACGACCCGAAGAAGGCCGGCAAGAACTTCGGCATGAACGTCGAGCGAATCGAGTACTGGGTGAGCACGGGCGCTCAGCTCAGCGAAACCGTCCGCAGCCTCCTGCGCCGCGAGAAGCTCGCCGCCAAGGCCGCGGAATAGTCCGGCACCTTCTCGAAAGGACGCCGACCGGTGGACAGGCTCCTCCAGATCGACATCGTCACCGTCTTCCCCGACATGCTGTCCGGCTTTCTGGAGTCCAGCATGCTCAAGCGCGCCACGAAACAAGGAGCCGTCCGCTTCAATCTGGTGAACCTTCGAGACTTCGCGGAGGGCACGCGGCGCACGACCGACGATCGGCCGTATGGCGGCGGTCCGGGGATGGTGATGCTGGCGGATCCGATTGTGAAGGCCGTCGAATCCCTTTCCAGGGCGGAGACGAAGCGGGTGATGATGACGCCGTCCGGCAAGCCGTTCAAGCAGCACGACGCGCATCGCCTCTCGCAAGAACGGCATTTGATCTTCATTTGCGGCCACTACGAAGGCATTGACGACCGGGCGCGGCAGATTCTCGAGCCGGAGGAGCTTTCGATCGGCGACTACGTGCTGACCAACGGCGCCCTTTCGGCCGCAGTGGTCGTCGATGCAGTGGTGAGGCTTTTGCCGGGGGTGCTCGGCGGGGACGGCGCAACCGAGGACGAATCATTTGAAACCGGCCTGCTCGACTTTCCCCAGTTCACCCGCCCGGTGGAATACCGCGGCCTGCGAGTCCCCGAGATTCTTCAAAGTGGGAACCACGCAGCCATCGCGGCCTGGAGAAGGGCAGAGGCCGAACGAATCACGCTGGAACGCAGGCCCGATCTCGCCGCCCGGATGGGGCTGCCACGAGCAGAACAACCTACGAAACAAACCAAACGAAAACGCCGCGCCGTGCGGCACGGCAACACAGCAGAGGACTTGGCAGGCCAGACGAGCCGGCCATCGGCGGTGCCTGGAGAGGCCCGCGCACAGGAGATCAACTGACATGAGCAACGTACTGGATCAGATCGCAGCAGAAGGCATCAAGGAAAACATCCCGCAGTTCGCCGTGGGCGACAGCGTCAAGGTGTCCATCAAAATCAAGGAAGGCGAGAAGGAGCGCATCCAAGTCTTCGCCGGCACTGTCATCGCCCGCGATGGCCATGGCGCCAACGAGACGTTCACGGTTCGCCGCATTTCCTTTGGCGTCGGCGTGGAGAAGGTGTTTCCCGTCCACTCCCCGCACATCGAGAACATCGAAGTCGAACGTTCGGCGCATGTCCGCCGTGCCAAGCTCTACTATCTGCGCGATCTCCGCGGCAAGAAGGCTCGTTTGCGCGAAAAGAAGGCCTAGTCAGGCACGTTTTCCCGCGACAAAAACGCCAGATGCGAGCCTTTGCGCCATCGCATCCGGCTCTTGTGCGATCTCTTGCTCGAGTTTGAAAGACAATTCTGGGCCGCGAATCCGAACGCGCGCCTGGCTGGCATCGACGAAGCGGGCCGCGGTCCTTTGGCCGGGCCCGTCGTCGCCGCCGCCGTCGCCATTCCCGAGGACTTGATCGACGATCTCTGGCAAGGCGAGCTCCAGCGAGTGGCCGACAGCAAAAAGCTGTCCCACGCCAAGCGCGACGCGCTTTTCGCCCTTCTCACCACCCTTCCCGGCATCGACTGGGCGGTCGGCATCGCCGAGTCCGCCGAGATCGATGCCGTCAACATCCTGCGCGCCACGCACCGCGCGATGGCGCGCGCCCTTGAGGCGCTTCCCGGCGGCCTCCCCGCACACGCGCTTGTCGACGGCCTCCCCGCTCGTGGTCTCCCCTGCCCGTCGACCGCGATCGTCAAGGGCGACGCCCAGAGCCTGCTCATCGCCGCCGCCAGCATCATCGCCAAAGTCACGCGCGACCGGATCATGGACGACCTCGACCGCCGCCACCCCGGCTACGGCTTCGCCCGGCACAAGGGCTATCCCACGCCCGAGCACCTCGCAGCGCTCAACCGGCTCGGCGCCTGCCCCGAACATCGGCAATCCTTCGAACCCGTCGCCGCCCTCAAGCAACTGAGTTTGTTCTAGCGACTGGCGACTGGCGACTGACATTGCCTGTTCATCGCCATTCTGTTATACTCCCGCCCAGTGTCCATCATTAAAAGAGGATCGCTCCATGTCACAGTCTGAAATCGCCCCCTACTCGCCTGAAGCCTACGCCAGAGCCTGCGGCGTGCTCGGCGAATCCGTTTGCCGTTCGCTCGGCCTCTTCGTCATTCCCGACGATTTCCTTCTCTCCGTCGTCATTCCCGTCTACAACGAGCACAACACCCTCGACACCCTCGTCAAGGCCGTGGCGGACGTCCCGATCCGCAAGGAAATGATCCTCGTGGACGACTGCAGCACCGACGATTCCTGGTCCATCATGGAACGCCTCGCGAAAGAGCATGAAAACGACGCCCAAAACACCATCGCCCTCTTCCGCCACGACGTCAACAAGGGCAAGGGCGCCGCGCTGCGCACCGGCTTTGCCGCCGCCACCGGCAATGTCGTCATCATCCAGGACGCCGACCTCGAATACGACCCCGACGAATACCCCAAACTGCTCAAGCCCATCATCGACGGCAAGGCGGACGTCGTCTTCGGCAGCCGCTTCCTGGGCGAAGGCCCCCACCGCGTGCTCTACTACTGGCACACCGTAGGCAACAAGTTCCTGACCATGCTCTCGAACGCCTTCACGAACCTCAATCTCACGGACATGGAAACGTGCTACAAGCTCTTCCGCCGCGAGTGCCTGATGGAAATCCTCCCCGCTCTCCAACAGAATCGCTTCGGCTTCGAGCCCGAGGTGACGGCCTATGTCGCCCGGAAGGGCTACCGGATCTACGAGACCGGCATCAGCTATTATGGGCGCACCTACAAGGAAGGCAAGAAGATCGGCTGGAAGGACGGCTTCCGTGCCCTCCATTGCATTTTCAAGTACGGTTTGTTCAGATAAATCCAACCGGGCCGCCGCGACGCTGTCGCCAGAGTCCCGTTCTACGTTTCGAGGAATCCTGCCATGATGAATTTCAAAGTTGATGCCGACCGCTGCACAGGATGCGGTGCTTGCGTCGAAGACTGCCCCACCAAGGCCATCATCATGGCCGACGGCATCCCCGCCGTCGCCGAAGGCGGCGAACGCCGATGCCTCGGCTGCCAGCACTGCCTCGCCGTCTGCCCCGTGGCGGCCGTTGAAGTCTGCGGCGTCCGTCCCGAAGACTGCCTGTCGACGAAAGACGAGTTCCCGACCCATGAGTCCATGGCGGCGCTCATCAAGTTTCGCCGCGCGTGTCGCAGCTACCACCGCGCCAACGTCGCCCCTTGGAAGCTCGACGCCGTCCTGGACGCCCTCCAGTTCTCGCCCACCGGTTGCAACAGCCGGGCGATGCACTTCTCCGTTGTCGACAATCTCGACGCCATGGACGTCATTCGTGCGGCGTTCTGCGAGAAGCTTCTCGGGGCCATCAATGCTGGGACGCTGCCACCGATGATGAAGATCATGCAGGCCTGCCGGCCGATGTTGGAGCGTGGCGAAGACCCGCTCCTTTTCAATGCGCCCCACATGATCATCGCGGCTCCGCACGACAAGGCGCCCTGTTCGCCCCTTGATCCCATCATCGCCCTGACGACATTCGAACTCATGGCGCAGAGCCTTGGCCTTGGCACCCTCTGGTGCGGGTTTGCGCAGATGATCATCGACAACCTCTGTCCCGAGGCCAAGGAACTGCTTGGCATCCCGAAGGACCACCATCTCGGCGCGGTGATGCTCTTTGGCGAACCCTCGGTGGAATATTACAGGGCAACGCGCCCCAGACCTTTCGGCCTGACGCGCGTGTCGTCATTGAGTCGCTAGGGGCCAGGGACGAGTGCCGAAAGGCTCCAATTCGCAATTCGTAATTTCCTGAGCCCCAGCCCCAGCGGAAACTTCTCTCTGCTCTCTAATCGGCCAGCGCCTTCTCGGCGACATAGGCCTCGACGGATTTTCCGGCCTGCTTGGCCGCTTCAACAAGCGCCTTGTGCTGGTTTTCCGAAACGGAAATCCTGATCTGCGCCGTCCCGGGCCGGTCGTTCCACCGTTTGTTGCTCTCGGCGACAGCCTCTTCGGAGAGGCCAAAGGCGCGCAGGATGCCAGAGGCCATCATCTTGTTGCCTGCAAAGGCCATGTGGACGCCATCGGTGGTGAATCGAATGCCCTGTTTGACGCCTTTTTGCATGTCGGCGTTCAAATCGGCGAGGAGGTAGCCGCGCTCCTTGGCAAGCTGACGAAGGAAGTCGTTGTACGGCGCCAGCTTTTGATTGTTCGCCGCATTGGGGTCTTCTGTAATCATCGTGGCCGTCAGGATCATGATCTTGATGCCGGCGGCGTCCACTTTGCCCACCAATGCGGTGATGTTGGCCTTGTAATCCTCGAGAGACACGCCTCGGGCACCGTGCCAGACATCGTTGACGCCGCAAGAGAGCGTCATCCACTGCGGTTTCTTTTCAATGACGTCTTTTTCGACGCGGGCGAGCATGTTGTCGGATTTGTGGCCGGAAATGCCTGCCGCGACGGGCTTTGCCTCGACGCCTGCGGCCTTGAGGCCGTCGATGACGAGGTGGATGTACCCGCTCGCTGCGTTGTTGCCCTGCTGCGTGATGGAGTCGCCGAGGAAGGCAATGGCATCGCCGTTTTTCACGGCAACGTCCGCGAAAGCTGCGGAGACACAGAAAAGAATTGCGAAAGAAACCAGACCTGACAGACGTTTTTTCATGATGATTTTCCTTGGTTTACGACGCGGCACACCTGCCGCACCGCATGTTACGCCTCATTTTACCCCAACCCGTCCATGTTTTCAAGCCAGACCCCGGTTGAAGTGAGAAGTGAGAAAGAGCGGCAGGGCATCGCCATCGGGTACGCATGATGAGCACTTGGACGCGAACGCGGCGCGAAGCAAGGCGGGGCGACGGCGCATGGCCTGCGTCCATTCGTCCGCGCCGTGTGCGCGGTGCGCCAAAGTCCAAACGTTGCCGCCATCTGCGAACACCCGCCGGGGACGGCGGCCTCCAGCGCTCCGGCTTCTTCGTCCGTCCGTCGTGAACCGGGGCGATCGTTCGCGTGCCCGGCCGATCCGACCGATCCGGCTGACCGATTACGATTGCCGCCAAGGTGTGATTGACCGGAAAGCGAAATTATGCTAGACTTTACATCATCAAAAGCGATTTTGCTGCCCCCGCACGCGGACTGCCGCAATTCTTCAACCTACGATTTATCCAGGGAGCTGGAATACGTGCGCCGACCACACGCCTGAAAACATCGGGACTTGGAACGCCACGGCTACGGCACCCACCTTCAGAAACTGAGGGTAGAAGGATTCAAGGCAATACGGCGGGGGCGGTTTTTTTGCTAGTCGCTAGTCGCTGGTCGAACTGGGGTCTGGGGTTCCCCAGCGGACACTTCTCTCTTCTCTCCGCTCGCTCCTCTCTTAAAATCGGGTGCGGCACCCGATTTTTGCGCCGCGTTTGCTTGACGCGGGGATGCGTGAGTGTTAGACTTCCCGAATTAACCCCAACCCCCATCGGCGCACGTCGCGAAAGAGGAATCCATGCTTGCAGTACACCCCTTGCTGACCGGAATCACGAACCTCGGCTGGCCACAAGTCATCATGATCGCCATCGGTTGTCTTATGATCTGGCTGGCGATCAAGAAGGAATACGAGCCCATGTTGCTGCTGCCGATCGGCTTCGGCGCGATTCTGGCGAACATTCCGTTTTCCGCCGCCGTGGCCGAGACGGGCTTTTTGTCGGCGCTCTACGATTTCGGCATTGAGAACGAGCTGTTCCCGATCCTGATCTTCATCGGCGTCGGGGCGATGATCGACTTCAGCCCGCTGCTGACGCAGCCGGTGACGATCTTCTTCGGCGGCGCGGCCCAACTCGGCATCTTTGTGGCGATGTTGCTTGCCCTGTGCGCCAACTTCATCCATCCGGGATTGTTTTCGCTCAAGGAGGCGGCGGCCATCGGCATCATCGGCGCGGCGGACGGGCCGACGTCGATTTACGTCGGCAGGATCTTCGCGCCGAAGTACATCGCGCCGATTACGGTGGCGGCCTACTCCTACATGGCGCTTGTGCCGATCATCCAGCCGCCGGTGATCCGTTTGCTTACCTCGAAGGAGGAGCGCCGCATCCGCATGCCGGCGCAAAGCAAGACGACCGTGTCTCGGCGCGTGCGCATCCTTTTCCCGATTGGCGTGACCATTGTCGCCGGCATTGTCTCGCCCGAGAGCACGGCGTTGATCGGTTCGCTCATGTTCGGCAACCTGGTGCGCGAGTGCGGCGTTCTTGAACGCCTGTCCAACGCCGCCCAGAACGAGCTTTCGAACCTCGTCACGCTCCTGCTGGGCATCACGATCGGCGGCACGATGGACGCCGAATCGTTCCTGACGATCGAGACGGCCTTCATCATGGGCATTGGCCTGCTGGCGTTCGTCTTCGACACCGCCGGCGGCGTGCTGGCGGCGAAGTTCGCCAATCTCTTCCTCAAGCGCAAGATCAACCCCATGATTGGCGCTTGCGGCATTTCCGCTTTCCCGATGTCCTCCCGCATCGTCCAGAAGCTGGCGCTCGAGGAGGATCCGTACAACGTGCTCATCATGCAGGCCGCAGGCGCGAACGTCGCCGGCCAGGTCGGCTCCGTGATCGCCGGGGCCATGCTGCTTCACATGCTTGGAGGCTAAGGAGGTTACGATGGAATTGCTCAAAGAAGGCGTCAAGATCGGCCTGACGGCCTTTGTCAGCGTGATGGGCGTGCTCGCCTTCCTGTACGTCTTCGTGCTGCTCCTTCAGCGGTTCGCGGACGACAAGGACAAGTAGTCGCGAGTCGGAAGCAGGGCCTTGCCCCGTCTCCGTTCAGTGCGAAGCAAGAAGCAAGGCGGGGCGACGCCGCCCGGCTAGCAGCAATTCGCCCGCGGAGACCGCGGTCCCCGGCGATGCGATCAACGATGGGCGGACCCAGGGCCGTCACGCTGGAGACCGCCGTCTCGGCGCGGGGGTTCGCCTCCTCGTGTCTTCAATGATTTTGACAGGATGACAAGATTAACAGGATTGGATTCGTTTCCATAATCTCGAATCCTTTTTCGAGATTATGGTGGAAAGGGTGGGCGAAACGCGGCGGGGACGCCGCGTCCACTTCAGGCGCGTCGTTCACGTTCCCAGCGAAGCGGTAAGCGTACACGTTCACGAAAAACGAAGACGGTGGAGTCGTGAACGGGAACGTGAACGAATGGGCTCCTGGCTGCCCGAGGGCGTTCACGCCTTCACGGCGAAGTGGAGTCGTGAACGGGAACGTGAACGAATGGGCTCCTGGCTGCCCGAGGGCGTTCACGCCTTCACGGCGAAGTGGAGTCGTGAACGTGAACGTGAACGAATGGGCTCAGGATGCGGGGCGAGTGCGGAGCTTCGCAATCCCAGCCGAAGCGCCCTTCGCCACGCTCAGGGCGAGTGAAATCCCGCCGGGACGGCGGGCTCCAGGGGCGCGGAATCAATGATCTGTCTGATCTGACTGATCCGCCTGATCTTGGTGGTTCGGCAAAGTTTGCGCCAAAGCTCGTTTCACTAGCGACTAGCGACTAACGACTAACGACTAGCGACTGGCGGCTCAAAAGCTTTTGAGCCGCGGGGAGAGGGTGGTGGCGCGGTCGTGGAAGGCGCGGCGGAGCTCGGCGACGGTGAAGGCGGCGAGGTCGGCTTCGGTCCACACGAGGCCGATGTCGTCGAGGAGGTGGGCGTCGGAGGAGCGGACGAGGGGGTGGGCGCCGATGCGTTCGCGCCAGCGGGCCTCGTCCGCCGTGCGGCTGAGCTCCATGGCGTCGAAGCCTTCCTGGCCGGAGAGGACGCCGAGCTGGGAGAAGGCGCTGAAGGAGGGGCGGTCGACGTGGCTGGCGACGACGAGTCCGCCGAGGGCGTGCGCCTGGGCGCCGACGTCGTAGACGGAGCGCCGGGTGGCGAAGCCGAGCATGCGCCATTCGAGCTCCTCGATGTTGTCGTCGGCATCGACGACGGGCTGGTCGCCGAAGATTTCGGGCTGGTTGACGCGCTTGACGAGCGCGTCGTAGACCCACGCCGTCATGTCCATCGCCTGTTCGACGGTGTCGAAGAGGGTCAGCATGTGGACTTCCTCCGCCGTGCAGACTTCGAGGCCGAAGAGGGGGGCGACGCCCTCGCGGGCGCAGGAGACGGCGAAGGCCTTGGCGTTGCGGGCGCTGTTGTGGTCGGCGATGGCGATGCCGTGGAGGCCGCGTTCGCGGGCGGCCCTGGCGATCGCCGAGGGCGCCATTTCGAGGTCGGCGCAGGGCGAGAGGCAGGAGTGGATGTGCAGGTCGAAGCGCATGGCGCCCGCGTTCCCCCGGCGCGCGCTAGGCGCCGACGGCGCCTTCGAGCGCCTTGCCGATCGCGCAGGAGGCTTCGAATTGCGAGAGGCCGGTGGCGATGATGCCGACGCCTTCGGAGAGGGCCGCCTTGGCCATGTCCTCGGGGACGGGGCGGTTGTGGCAGACCACGACGCAGCGGATGCCGGCGAGCGTGCAGACGGCGATCGTGTTGACGTGGTTCTGGATGGTGACGAGCACGGAGTCGTCGGGGGCGTGGGCCATCACGTCGCTGAGCATGTCCGAGGCGTAGCCGGCGGCGATGCGGGCGCCGTCGGGGGCGGGGACGTGGATTTTTCCGCCGCAGGCGGCGGCGAGGGCGTCTTGCGTCATGGCGCGGGCTCCTGGTTTTCCTCGGCGGGCTTGAGGTTGAATTTGCAGCGGATCGTCGTGCCCTTGCCGACGGTGGACTGGATGTCGAAGTGGTCGGAGACGCGCTTGGTGTTGGCGAGGCCCATGCCGGCGCCGAAGCCGAGCGAGCGGATCCAGTCGTTGGCGGTGGAGGTGCCGTCGCGGCAGGCCCATTCGACGTCTTCGATGCCGGGGCCGGTGTCCTTGGCGATGATTTCGGCGACGCCCTGGGAGACGACGATGGCGAGGGTGCCGCCGTCGGAGTGGATGCAGAGGTTGATTTCGAGCTCGTAGGCGGCGACGGAGATGCGGCGGGTGACGTGCGTGCTGACGCGGCGTTCGCGGAGCAGGCGCTTGATTTCGTTGGCGGCCTTGCCGGCGTTCTCGAAGTCGTGGCGGACGACGGGGTACTCGCGCAGCATGTAGAGGTCGTCGCCCACGCCGTCCTCGGGCGGGCGGGTGATCTGGCGTTCGAGGCGGTTGATCTCGGCGGTCAGCTCGTAGAGCAGGACGCGGTTGATGTCGCGCTGGCTGACGACGCCCACGAGCATGCGGTCGCGGTTGAGGACGGGGAAGCGGCCGTACTTGTAGTTTTCGAAGTAGCGGAGGGCGAACGAGATCGGCATGTCGTCCTCGAGCACGATGAGGCGCGTGGACATGTGCTCGCTGCACATGTCGTCGATGTAGCCGCCGTCGAGGGCGCGGATGACGTCGTCGATGCTGACGAGGCCGTAGAGGCGTCCGTTTTCCGCGATGGGCACGCCGTTGAAGTGGCCGATGCGCATGAGTTCCTGCGCGCGGCGCATGGTGTCCTCGCGGGTCAGGGTGACGAGGTTGCGCGTCATCACGTCGCGGACTTTCAGCCGCTGGATCAGCTCCATGATCACCAGCGGCGACGTGTCGCCGCCGTCGGGCATGTCGGGATGGGGCGGCGCGGCGTCGGGTCGGGTGCCGGGTTTGGGGTCGGACATGGCGGGGTTGGCCTCGGGGCTCAGGACGCGGGGTTGCGCTTTTCGTCTTCGAGCGCCTTGTAGATGCGGATGCAGCTTTCGTACTTGGCGTGCGGCGCGGTGGCGAGCGAGATGCCGAGGCGCTTCGCGACGTCGAGCATGCTGGCCGGGAGCGGCTTGTTGTTGTGGACGACGACGCCCATGGCGTCGACGATCTGGGCGGTGCGGAGCGCCTGGTCGCTCGCGAGCGAGGTGAGCAGCAGGATGTCGTCGCGATCGACGAGGAGCACGTCGCTCATGAGGTCGGAGGCGACGACCGCGCCGACATGCCGGTCGCGGCCCTCCGCCTGGTAGAGGACTTTGCCGTCCAATACGTCTGCGATGTCATCAATGGTCATTTTAAATCTACTACTCCGGTTGGCGCACGGGGACGTAGTTGAATTCAGCGGTGCCCGCGCGCAGGACAAGGTTTTTGGCGGAGACGGTCTTGCCGTCCTTTTTCACGGTCTTCGGGGCGTCCGGCAGGACGACCTCGGCTTCGGCGCCAAAGGGCACCGTGCAGGTGATTGAGATTGATTTGGCGGTGCGTCGCCAGGCGACGCGGTACTCGCCGACGGGGGAATTGAAGCGCAGCTTCACCCAGTCGAATCCGCCCAGGGGATCGGGCTGGATGACGACGCGGCGGAAGCCGGGCGCGTCTTCGCGCGGGCGGAGGCCCGCGAGGTTGCGGTACATCCACTCCACGATGGAGCCGTAGGCGTAGTGGTTCATGCTGTTCATGCCCGTGTCGCTGCAGGTGCCGTCTTCGAGGAGCGAGTTCCAGCGTTCCCAGATCGTCGTCGCGCCGAGCTTGACCGGATGGAGCCAGCTCGGATACTTTTCGCGGAGGAGCAGCTCGCGGGCGAGATCGGGGTGGCCGTTGTCGGAGAGGACGCGGCAGAGGATGGGCGTGCCGACGAATCCGGTGGTGAGGGCGCCGTCGTTGTCCTTGATCTTCTTGACGAGCGTGGCGACGAGCCGCGGACGGAAGGATTCGGGGACGAGGTCGAAGTGGAGCGCCAGCGCGTGCGCCGTCTGCGTGTCGATGGCGCAGCGCCCGGTCGGCGTGAAGTATTCCTTGACGAAGGCGGCCTTCACCTTCTTGAGCAGCTTGCCGTAGAAGGCGGCGTCCTTTTCTTCGCCCAGGGCCTCGGCGGCTTTGAGCGTGAGTTCGACGGAGCGGGCGTAGTAGGCCGAGGCGACATAGTGCGGGTCGGTGGCGCCGAAGCTTTCCTTGGGGTTTTTGTAGTTGTCGAGCGCCAGCCAGTCGGCGAAGTGGAAGCCGGACTGCCAGAGGCCGACGCCGCCATGCTCGTCGTCCTGCCGCTTGATGTAGCGCACCCATTCCTTCATGGCGGGGTACTGGCGGCGGAGGAGGGAGGCGTCGCCGTAATGGGTGTAAAGTGTCCAGGGCAGCACGGTGGCCGCATCGCCCCAGGCGCAGGAGCTGTGGTATTCGCGGCGGGTGAGCCAGCCCATGAGCGCCGGGACGGTGTGGGGCACGCCGCCGTCGTAGACGGCCTGCTCCAGCAGCAGGTCGTTCATGTATTTGGTGTAGAACGCCGCGCAGTCCATGTTGAAGCAGGCGGTGCCGGCGAAGACCTGGGCGTCGCCCGTCCAGCCGAGACGCTCGTCGCGCTGGGGGCAGTCCGTGGGGACGTCGAGGAAGTTGCCTTTCTGGCTCCAGAGCGCGTTCATGAAGAGGCGGTTGACGAGCGGATTCGACGTTTCGATCGAGCCGGTCCGCTCCAGGTCGGAATGGATGACCAGCGCCTTGAAGTCCGCGGGATCGACCGTTTCTGGGAAGCCGATGAGCTTGACGTAGCGGAAGCCGTAGAAGGTGAAGTTCGGGCGGACGCGGCCGTCGGCGCCGTTCGACGTGTACGTGTACTGGGCTTCGGCGGCGCGGAGGTTGTCGCGGTAGAAATTGCCCTGCTGGAGGATTTCGCCGACCTGGAAGCGCCAGGTGGCGTCGGCGGGCGCGCGGTTGACGACTTCGACCCAGCCCGTGAGGTTTTGCTTGAAGTCGAGGACGGTTTCGCCGGCCGGGGTCTTGACGACCTCGGGCGTGAGCGTCTCCTGGATGCGGATGGGCGGCGAGAAGCGGTCGGCCGGCGGGCCGGCGGCGGTGTCGGCGGGCGTGAATTCGCGGGCGGCCGACCAGTCGCCGGCGGCGCGGCCGTTCTCGGACCAGCCGGCGATTTCGCGGCGGGCGTCGTAGTCCTCGCCGTAGTAGATTTCGCTGCGCAGGACGGGGGAGGGGGCGCAGAGCCACGAGGCGTCGGAGGCCGCGAGCAGGACGTCGTTGCCGCGCGCCTTGGAGCGCACTTCGCAGCGGATGCCGATCGTCTCCCCGAAGGGGGGCGAGTCCGCCCAGCCCAGGTGGCTGCGGTACCAGCCCCAGCCGACGTGGAAGGCGATGGTGTTTTCGCCGGGTTGCAGAAGCGACGAGATGTCGAAGGTCTGGATCTGGATTTGCCGCGAGTAGGAGTGGTAGCCGGGCAGCAGGACTTCGTCCGTGGCGGGGCGTCCGTTGACTTCGATCTGGAACATGCCGAGCGCGGCGCAATAGGCGCGGGCGTCGCCCGGCTTGTCGACTGTGAACGTCTTGCGCACGTAGAAGAAATCGCTGCCGTCGCCGAAGGGCGCGGTGATCCATCGGCCTTCCCAGGCTTCGCCCCGCTTGCCGGTTTCAAAGGTGGACGTGGCGGACGCCTTTTCGTTCTGGGTGGTCGCGACGGAGACGCGCCAGAAGTAGCGGGTGCGCGGTTCGAGCGCGATGCCGGGGTTGAAGGCGATCGAGTCGATGTCGTCGCGGACGCCGCTGTCGTAGACCGGCTTGCGGAACGCGCGGTCGAGGGCGATCTCGACGCGGGCGGACTTCTGCCGGGGCGCCTTGGCGCCTTCGACGACCCAGCTCAGGCTGAGGTCGTCGAGGTTGTTGCCGATCGGGGCGGTCAGGTGGTTGGCTTTGAGGCGGGTGATTTTCATGGGGGAGTCAGGGGAAGGGGTTTGGTTTTAGTGAGAAGAGCGTAGAGAGGAGTGAGGAGTTTAAATGGAAGTTTGAAGTTTGAAATTTGGGTCGAAGGGAAGCTTTGTCGAGAGCTTTGTCGGAAAGGAGCGGCTAGCGGCTAGCGGCTAGGGTTTCCACAGGGCAACTTTGTCGAGAGCTTTGTCGATAAGAAGCGGCTGTTTGACAACAGGGTTCTCGAAGAGTCAAATTTCGAATTTCAAGTTTCGAATTTCAAGTTTCAAATTTCAAGTTTCAAATCAGCTTTGACGTGAGAGCTTTGTCGGCCTGCGGAGGCGTGGCGTCAAAAATTGCGTTCGTCCGGATCGAGGCAGGCGCCGCAGCGCGGCAGCGAGGCGATGGCGTTCAGGTCGTTGGGCGTCAGGGTGAAGTTGAAGATGTCCGCGTTTTCGAGCATGCGTTCCACGCGGGTCGTCTTGGTGATCGGCAGGACGCCGTTCTGGAAGCACCAGCGCATGCAGACCTGCGCGGGGGTGCGCCGGAGCCGGATGGCGATCGCCTTCACCTCGGGGATGTCGAGCGCCTTGCCGCACGCCAGCGGGCTCCACGCCTGCGGGAGGATGTCGTGGGCCTTGCAGAACGCGACGGCCTCCTCCTGCGCGTAGCCCGGATGGATTTCGAGCTGGTCGACCATCGGCGCGACGTCGGCGTCGTCCAGCAGCGGCTGGAGATGGTGGGGGAGGAAGTTGCTCACGCCGATGGCGCGGATGCGGCCGTCCTTGTAGAGCCGTTCCAGCGCGCGCCACCGCTCGCGGTTGGAGCGCGCCCAGTCCGGGTCGTTCTTCGCGACGGCGGGCCAGTGGAGCAGGTAGAGGTCGAGGACGTCGAGCCCGAGCCTTTCCATCGACTCGTCGAACCCCTGCATTGCCTGGTCGAACGTCTTGGCGCTGTTCCAGAGCTTGCTGGTGATGAAGACCTCGTCGCGCGGCAGCCCCGATTCGCGGAAGGCGGCGCCGACGGAGGCCTCGTTGCCGTAGATGGCGGCGGTGTCGATATGGCGATAGCCAACACGCAGCGCGTCCGCGACGGCCTGGGTCGCCTCCGGGCCGTCTTTGATCTGCCAGGTGCCAAATCCAATCGCAGGAATGGCGACACCGTTGGCGAGTGTAAATGAAGAGTTGTTGATCTGTTTCATAGCTTTCCGCAAAGTCTAGCAAATTGGCTTGTCGGATTCAAGTTTCACCGCCGTGTTTGTCGCATGCTGTGTTCCGAGGTTGGAGGTCATCCACAGACAAGGCAACACGAAAGGTACGAAAAAGTTTTTGCGGCTATTCTCCGACACGGCCTACGCTGGGCGAACGAAGCGCCGCAGGGTGGAAAATTCGGGGTAGAGGGCGGTAAATGGGGTGGACGTTGTGAACTTGGTGGACGTTGTGGACGCTTCAGAACCGTGGTCGCTGTGTTCACGCTCCACGCTTCGTTTCGCGGCCTGTGCCACCCAGGCTGCGACGTCGTCGGCGGTTTGACACCGCCGATCGATTGCTGTCCACAAAGTCCACTGTGTCCAGTTCAGCCGTCGTCAGTCGGGGGCAAGCGAAATGGCGCTTGCCGACGGCGGACAGCGAGGTGAGTGATTCCTACATCTTGTCGACGATGAGGCCGTCGCCGTAGACGGCGCTTTCGATCGAGATGCCGAAGAAGGTGCTGTAATAGACCTTGTTGGCGTTGGCGCCGGTGCTGGGGGTGCGGAGCGAGCCGCAGCCCGTCAGCAGGGTGACGAAAGCCGTTGCCGCAATGAGGGCCAGAAACTTTTTCATGGTTTCTCCTGTTTTGTTGTGTCTTGTTGTGTTGGCGCCGTCTGCGCCCCGCGCCGACCGTCGGCGGGAGCTCGAAGGAGCCGCGACCCCGTGTCACCGAGATCGCACGGTGAAGTATAGCATGTCGATAGATGGCGATGCAATCGCGGTTTTTGGGGACCATGGAGCCTGTTCCCCAAAGGCATTGATTCGCGAGGTGTAAAGGAGTTGTTTTTTTTGTCCCCTTGTAAACTCTCTTTTTATCCCTCTGCAATGTCTTTTTTTATCCCCCTGTAGAAAATATATTCGTCCCTCTAAACGCTTGCTTTTTATCCCCCTGACTTGCTATAATCGTCGCATGAGCTATGTAAAACGATATGCAGACGAAGAGCTTCGGCGTCGTCTCGGCCATGCTGGAGCCGTTTTAATCACAGGGCCGAAAGCTTGCGGAAAGACCGAAACCGCGCTCCAAGCCGCCGCAAGCGACATCCGCATGGATGCCGACGATCAGGTTGCGGCGCTCATGCAATTCGACCCGCGCCTCGTCCTTGAAGGAGAGACCCCACGTCTCATCGACGAGTGGCAGGAATACCCTCGACTCTGGAATTTCGTTCGTCGGGCAGTCGACGACCGCAAGGCGGAGGGGCAGTTCATCTTGACAGGATCGGCAAACCCGGACGAAAAGACAAAACGGCACTCCGGCGCAGGGCGCTTTTCCGTCATGCGCATGCGGCCGATGTCGCTCTACGAACGCGGCTGGTCTTCCGGGGAGATTCGGCTGGAAAGCCTTTTCAAGGCGACGGCCATCCAGACGGCGCCCGTTGAGAGTTGCCTCGACACGATTGCCGAGCGGATCATCTATGGCGGCTGGCCCTCGTTGCTGGACAAAAGCCTCGACCAGGCAGCCGAATTTTCAAGCGACTACGTGTCGTTGACCGCCGAAGTGGACATCAGTCGCGTTTCCGAGAAGCGACGCGACCCGGAAAAAGTCAGGCGGCTGATGCAGTCCATTGCGCGAAACGTCTCCACAGAAGCTTCGCTTCGCTCGCTTGCGGCAGACGTTCGAGGCGGAACCGATTCCTTCAAGGAGGAAACGGCGGCAGACTACGTCAATGCGTTGGAACGGTTGATGATCGTCGAAAACCTGCCCGCATGGAACGCCCACATCCGTTCGAGCGCGACATTGCGCTCGGCGACAAAGTGGCATTTTGCAGACCCCTCCATCGCATGCGCGGCGCTCGGGCTTACGGCAGGGAGGCTCGTGGACGATGTGGAGACCCTCGGCATGATGTTCGAATCGCTTGTCATTCGAGACTTGCGAACCTACTCGCAAACCTTCGGTGCGAAAGTCCGCCACTACCGAGATTCCTCAGGGCTGGAAGTCGATGCGATCATCGAGAATGCGGATGGCTCATGGATGGCGGCGGAAATCAAGTTGGGGGCCGGCGCCTCCGACATGGCGGCGGAGAACCTCCTCAAGCTCGCCGGCCGAATCGACTCCGACAGGACGCCCCCGCCATCGGCCCTTGTCGTGGTAACTGGAAACGGCTTCGCCCACCGGCGTCAAGACGGCGTCTTCGTTGTTCCGCTCGCCACGCTCCGAGCCTAATCCCCAACCCCTGCCCCGGGGCAGTCCTGTTCCAGGGGAAAGTAATCGGTCAGTCGCCGGGGGTAGACCTCGGAACGCTTGCCATCCAGCCTTGAACCCGCCCCGCCGCCTGCCCGATGGAGTCGCTAGTCGCTAGGGGCTAGTCGCTTGTAATTCGTAATTTGAACAAGCCTTTCCTGCTGGGATGGAAGCCGCTTCGCGGCAGAAGTAAGAATGGGAGCAAGGGTAGGCAGGAGTAAGTGTATTTGACTAAGGGTGGGAGCAAGTGGGGGAGCAAGGATGCGAAACAAACCGGAAGGCGAGCTTCGCGCTTTTTTTGCCGCTGGTTTGCGTCTGCCCTGTGCGAAGCACACATTTACTCTCACACTCACTCTCTTTCCTGCTCCCACACTTGCTCTCATTACACCCACTCCCACACTCTCTCCCTTTCTTGCTCCCACACTTGCTCTCGCCCTTGCGCAGGGGGAATGTTGAGCGATTAGCGACGGCCGCAGGCCGACAACATTCCCCTCTGCTTGGCGGAGATTCGTGGGAGCTAAAAGCCTTTGTCGCGATCTTTGTCGTAAACCACTAGCCACTAACGACTAGCGACTGGTAATCGGTCTAGCCAATTCATGGCTGAAGGTTGCCCGACCTCTTCGACTGACCGATTCCAGGGGGAAAACGATTGAGGGTAGTCATCAAGCGGATTTTTTGATATCATTGCCTGACATTGTTTTTAGGAGGTTTTTTCATGAATTTAACACAGGAACAGCAGGACGCCGTCAAGCGCTGGGCAGCCGAAGGGGGCAGCCTCTCCGAGATTCAGTCGCGCCTGGCGGAGGAATTTGGCATTCGCCTGAGCTACATGGATACGCGATTCCTTGTCATCGACCTTCAGGCGCAGCTTCAGGACAAGCCCGAGCCGAAGGCCGCGGAGCCGAAGCCGGCCGCCCCGGAAGGCGGCGTCGATGGCGACGACGACGGGGTCTTCGAAGACGAGGCCGGTGGCGCGGATGCCGCGGATGATCCGAATGCGTCGCCGGATGCGCCGGGCGATGTCTCGGTGGAAATCAGTCCGCTGGCGCGCCCGGGCTTTGCGCTCACGGGCACGGTCGTCTTCTCCGACGGCGTCCAGGCCGATTGGGGGCTTACGAACGACGGACGCTTTGCGCTGGATCCCGAGGAGGCGGGCTATCGTCCGTCGAACGAGGATCTCCGCCAGTTCCAGATCAAGCTCAGGGACGCGCTGTCCGCTCGGGGGTACTGATGAAAAAGTGCAATGTCAAGAAGTCCGCCGAGCCGCTTCGGGTCGGTTTCATCGGCTGTGGCAAGATGGGCGGCGCGATCCTGGAAGCGCTGCTCGCGGCGAAGATGACGCGCCCGGCGAAGGCGCTCGTGTGCGACGCCTTTGCGGATCGGGTCGCCCAGCTTGAGCGGTCGCTGCGCGTGCGCGGCGCGACGGCCGAGGCGGTCGTCCGCGAAAGCGACGTCGTTTTCCTCGCGGTCAAGCCCCAGGACATGGCCGCCGCGCTGGCGGCGCTCCCTGCGGACGCGCTCGCGGAGCCGCTGTTCGTTTCGATCGCGGCGGGGCGTCGGCTGGCGTGGCTTGAGGAGCGCCTGCCGGGGTCGCGCGTCGTCCGGGTGATGCCGAACCTCGCGGTGTCGGTCGGGCAGGGCGTGTCGGGCTTCTGCGGCGGCAGCCGTGCGCGCGTCCGCGACGTGAAGCTCGTTGAAAAGCTGCTGTCCTGCACGGGCGTGGCGATCCAGGTGCCCGAGGAGCGGATGGACGCCGTGACGGCGCTCGGCGGTTCGGGGCCGGCGTTCATCGCGTACGCGCTCCAGGCGATGATCGATGGCGGCGTGGCCGTCGGGCTCGAGGAGCCCCAGGCGCGGACGATGGCGATCCAGACGATGCTCGGCACGGCCACGGTGCTTGCCGGCGGCGGGACGGGCGTGGCGGACTTCATCCGCTCCGTGACGTCGGCCAAGGGCACGACGGCGGCGGGGCTGGCCGTGCTTGAAAAGTCGGCGCTGCAAGGCACGATGAAGCGCGCGATCGCGGCGGCGGCGCGACGCAGCCGGGAATTGAGCGAGCTGCCATGATGCGTCCACGGCCCCATCGACGACACCCCGGCTCCAGCGCCAGGGGGTTGTCTCCCAAACGGCTGCGTCACAAGCCCGACATCATTGAAGGCGACCTGAAGCCGCGCCATTCGTTTCGCGACTTCATGATCGCCCGTCTGCCTGCCATTTTCATTTTCCTCGTCGGCGTCGGCGTTGGCATCTACCTGAACGGCCTCGGTTGCGACCACGACGATTTCGAGAAGCTGCCCGAAGCGGAAGTCGAAGAAATCGTGCTCGATTTGGTGAACCCCGTTCGACCGGCGCCCGAGACCTTCAAGCGCGACACGACGTGGCCGCGCTGTGGCGAAGGCGAGGCATCCGGCTCGATCGTCAACGGCTCGTTCTCGGCTGGGCGCGACTTGGTCTATGTCGACGACCCCCGCGTGTGGTGGGAGAGCGACCACGATGGCACGTCGGACGATGAATGCGACCATTCGATGCACGCGGCGATGGAAATCCCCTTCCGCCGCCTCGTCAACCTGCTTTGCGCCGTCGGCTGGCAGCCCCGCGTCCAGGAGGCCTATCGCGCCAGCGGGACGCATGCGGATCGTTCGCTTCACAAGGAAGGCCGCGCGCTGGACATCACCGTCGATCGTCCCGTCGGGGAGAAGCTGACGCACTTCGAGAAGATCGCGGCCTACGAGGAACTGGCGAAGCTGGCCTGGCAGGCGGGCTTCGACTGGGTTTATTATGAAAACAGCCGGGGCACCGGCCCGCACATCCATGCGTCCGTGCGCGCCGATGGCCCCCGCATGCCTGCCTCCGTGCGCGCCGATGGCCCCCGCATGCCTGCCTCCGTGCGCCCCGACGGCGCGCGCAAGCCCGCTTCCGTGCGCCCCGGCGGCACGCAACTCCATGCTTCGCCCCGGTCGGGTGGGTCGAAATGACCGCCTGAAGCCACGGGCGTGCGTGGCCCCCCTCATTCTTCGATTGAAAGCAAGGATTCAACATGCCTGAAACACCACCTCTCACTCATCTTTTTACTTTCGAACAGACCAACGACAGGCTTCGCCCCTACATCATGGCGGAGTTCGTTGCCAACGGCGAGCGCAACCTTGTGCTGACCGATTCGATCATTCGCGAGGTGATCCGGAATCCGCGCGCCATCAAGATTTTATCCAGGAACATCGAAAGCGCGGGGGTGAAATTCGTCGACGCCCATGCGCCTTATGGCGTGCTCGAAGACCTCAATCTGCCCATTGAGAGCATGCGCGGATCGATGATCATGCGCCAGAAGCTCGCGCTCGACGTGGCGTCGGAGATGGGGGTCGACAGCATCACGATGCATGTGGGCAACACGCCCGAGTCGTATGCCTCCTTCTCGCTTGACGAGCTTCATGCGTTCATTCTGCGCTCGCTCGACGAGCTGCTGCCCGTTGCCGAGCGCCTCGGCGTGGTGATCGCCATCGAGAACATCTGGTTCCCCACGAACACGCCGGAAAAGCTGCTGTCGATCATCGACCATTTCCGCTCGCCGAACCTCGGGCTCTGTTTCGATGCGGGGCACGCCAACCTGATGGCGCGCGATCGCGGCGCTCCGGATTCCAGCCCCGTCCAGGCGTGGAAGCGCTTTGGCCCGGTGGCTTACGACGAGACGATTCTGGACAAGATGCTGCCCCACATCACGACCTGCCATTTGCACGACAACGACGGCCTTTCGGATCAACATTTGCTTCCTGGCCGCGGCGCAATCGACTGGCCGCCGCTCATGGCGAAGCTCAAGACCGCGCCGCGCCTCAAGTGCATCCAGAACGAAGTGACCGGGGTCTATTCCGGCGCGTCGATTGCCGACACGTGCCGCGTGTTCCGCCAGCTTGTGGGCGCCTTGCCTGTGGCCTGTCCGCAAAATCAATGAAGGAGGCAAGATGAAGGAAGTTGTGGGGCAAACTCGGACGTCCGGGGCGTCGGTGCAGTCGATGAAGGCTGCGTTTGAGGCGAGTCTGCCGATGGTGAAAGAATCGGTCGTTCTGACTTTTGAGGGCGTCGAGAAAGGGTACGACGTCTACAACTGTTCGATTCCGTTCGCGTGGAAAGGCGTTCGGCATATTTTCGGCCGTGTCGAGCCGCACGACAAGTGGGCGTCGAGCCGGACGATGCTTTTTCGCGAAAGCGGCAAGGATCAGTGGACGCGCGTGCTTGAGTTTGGAACGCTCGAGATTGAGGATCCCTTTGTGCAGATGGTCGGTGGCGAGCTGGTCGTGGGCGGCACGCGCGTGACCAAGGTTGCGGGGGAGATCGTCGATTATCGCGGGGCGTTTTATCGCGATCACGGCAAAGGCCCGATGCATCTTGAATATTTCACGACGGGGCCGAAGATGATGAAGGACATCCGGCTTGTGGAGATTTCCCCGGGCCGGATCGGCGTTTTCACACGGCCGCGCGGCGAGGACGTGCGCGCGAAGTACGGCAGCGAGTCGGTGGTTGGCTATACGGAAATCGCCAATCTGAACGATCTGACGCCCTCGACGATCGAATCGGTGCCAATCATCGAGGGTGTTTTCGGGAAGGACGAGTGGGGCGGATGCAATCAGGCGTACCTGCGCCCCGACGGCAAGGTGCTGGTCGCGGGCCATCTTTGCTGTCTTGGTGACGTTGCCTCGAACGGCAAGCCCCGCCAGATTTATTGCAATGCCGCATTTTTGTTTGATCCGGAGACGCGCAAGGCTTCGCACATCCGTCTCGTTGCCACGCGGCGAATGTATCCGGCGATGGAGCCGAAAGTGCCGCATCTTGACGACTGCGTTTTCACGAGCGGATTCGAGTTTCTGCCTGACGGCTCGGTCGATGTCTACACGGGTCTTTGTGATGCGGCCGAAGGGCGCGTACGCCTCGGCGAAGGAATTGGGCTGTGACGTCTGGGACGCACCGCGCCTGTGGCGCGGGCGAGAGGGCGACGCGTCGCAGCCGCGTCGGTACTGCTGGCGTTGGTCTATGGAGACAAGCCGATTTCCGTAAGAAATTTCTTCAAGTCAAGATTATGGCGATGCAACATTGGTGTCAGCATCGAACGGGTACATGAACGTGATCCGTTTCGCTGCGAACGGGTACGCGAATGATGCGGCAAGGCAAAGGGGCACGGGTTTTCCAACCCGTGGACGAACACGGACAGGAATGTCCGTGCCCCTTTCGCTTGGCACACCGTGCCGGGGCGCGGGGCGAGGGCAGGTGGCGAAACGCGGCGAGGACGCCGTGTCCACTGCGCTGCGCGAAATCAATGACCGGGCTGATCGGACTGATCTAATCCCCTGGCCGCTCTAGCCGCTGGACTCGACAAAGTTCGCGACAAAGATCGCGACAAAGCTGCCCAAGGCACTAGCCGCGAGCCGTTCAATTCGACAAAGTTTGCGACAAAGAACCCTGCGGAATCCCTCGCCGCTAGCCGCTAGCGACTGCCGCGCAGCGGCTAGGCAATCCTCACGCGGGGGTCGAGCCAGGCGTAGGCGAGGTCGGCGAGGAGATTCGAGAGCTGGTAGAGGATGGCGCCGATGATGACGACGGCGCGGACCATGGGGAGGTCGGAGGAGTTCACGGCGTTGAGGCCGAGGCCGCCGAGGCCGGGGATGCCGTAGAAGCTTTCGAGCAGGATGCTGCCGGCGAAGAGGAACGGCACGGAAAGGCTCACGTTCGTCACGACGGGGACGAGGCTGTTGCGCAGGACGTGGCGGAGGAGCACGGTGGCGGGGTGGAGGCCCTTGCTGATCGCGGTGCGGACGTGCGGACGGTTGATTTCGTCGAGGATGACGGTGCGGTAGAAGCGCACGTCCGCGCCAAGGCCGCTGACGACGCCGATGATCACGGGCAGGCAGAGGTACGTCCAGTTTTCGTAGCCCCAGACGGGGAAGAGCTTCAATTTGTAGGCGAGCAGATACTGCCCGGCCGTGACCCAGACGACGTAGTTGACGCTCATGAGGACGGTCGTGAAGGCGAGGGCGGCTTTGTCGAAGAGGCGGTTGGCCGTGGCGGCGCAGAGAAGGCCGACGAGCAGCGCGAGGAAGGTGCCGAAGACGAGGATCGGGACGGTGAGCGAGAGCGAGACGAGGACGCCGTCGCGAATGACGTGCCAGGCGGGCTGGCGGTATTCGATGGAGGTGCCGAGGTCGCCGCGGAGGAGGTCGAGGAGGAAGGCGCCGTACTGGACGATCAGGGGCTTGTCGTAGCCGTGCAGGCGGTTGTAGTTTTCGATCGCCTCGGCGGTGGCGTTCTTGCCGAGGACGATGGCGGCGGGGGAGTCGCCGACGACGTTGAAGAGGATGAACGTGAGGAGCGTCACGCCGAGGAGCGTCGGGACGAGGTGGAGCAGGCGCCGCAGCGCGTAGCGGAGCATGGGGCTCATGCCGTGTGCTCCGTCTTGGGCTGGAACATGGCGATGTCGAGCGAGAAGCCGCGTGCGCCGAGGTCGCCGTAGAAGGTCGGCACGGCGCCGGTCGGGCGGAAGTGGCCGATCACGCGGCCTTGCGCCGAGATGCCGGTCTGGACGAATTCGAAGAGGTCTTGCATGGTGATCTGGTTGCCTTCGAGCCCGACGACTTCGGCGATGCAGGTGACCTTGCGGGAGCCGTCGCTCAAGCGCGATTCATGCACGACGATGTCGATCGCGGAGGCGATCTGCTCGCGGATGGCGCGGGAGGGCAGGTCCATGCCGGACATGAGCACCATCGTTTCGAGGCGGGAGATGACGTCGCGCGGGGCGTTGGCGTGGACGGTCGTGAGCGAGCCGTCGTGGCCGGTGTTCATGGCCTGGAGCATGTCGAGGGCTTCGCCGCCGCGGCATTCGCCGACGATGATGCGGTCGGGGCGCATGCGCAGGGCGTTGCGGACGAGGTCGCGGATGGTGATGGCGCCGCGGCCTTCGATGTTGGGCGGACGCGCTTCGAGGCGGACGAGGTGGGGCTGGTGGAGGCGGAGTTCGGCGGCGTCTTCGATGGTGAGGATGCGTTCGTCGGGGGGGAGGTAGTTGCTGAGGACGTTGAGGAGCGTGGTCTTGCCGGAGCCGGTGCCGCCGGAGACGACGATGTTCTTGCGCATCTTGACGCAGACGTTGAGGAATTCGGCCATTTCCGGGGTCAGGGTGCCGAGGCGGATCAGATCCTTGTCGAAGAGCTGGCGGCGCGCGAACTTGCGGATCGTGATGCAGGGGCCGACAAGCGAGAGCGGGTGGATGATGCAGTTGACGCGCGAGCCGTCTGGCAGGCGGGCGTCGACGTAGGGCTGGCTTTCGTCGACGCGCCGGCCCAGCGGCGCGACGATGCGCTCGATCACGGCCATGACGGACTGGCTGTCCGTGAAGGCGTGCGGGGTGAGCTGGATGCGGCCGTTCTTCTCGACGAAGATGCGGTCGGGGCCGTTGACCATGATTTCGGTGACAGTGTCGTCGGCGAGGAGTTTTTCAAGGGGGCCGAGGCCGAGGGCTTCATCGAGGATTTCGGCGCCGATGTCGTCTGGATCAAGCGCGGGCGGGAGCTTGCTTCGGATTTCGGCGATGATGGCGGCGACGGTTTCGCTGGCGCGTCGGCGGAGCTCGTCGGCATCGATGTGCTGGGCGGACAGGCGCTTGATGTCGAGACGTTCGACGAGTTCCCGGTGGATTTGGGACTTGATGGAGCGTTTGAGCTCGAGGGCGGGGTCGGTCTTGAGCGGTTCGAATGGGGTCTCGGGTCCGGGCTTGGGAGCCGGGGAGGGCTGGGGCGGCGATGAAGCTCTGCCCGTACGAGATTGGGGCGCGGAGGCAACGGCTGGAGGCGGCGGCTGGGGGGATGGTATGGCGGCAGATGCCGCGGCGGGCGGTTCGGGATCCTCGGCGGCGTGGGTGATGGTGAGGGTGTAGGGGCCGATGGTGACGGGGGTTGAGGGGAGCACCACGGACGCCTTGCGCACGGGCATGGCGTTGATGTAGGTGCCGTTTTCGGAGCCGAGGTCCTCGATCGTGCAGGTGTCGCCGGAAACGAGCAGCAGGGCGTGGCGTTCGCTGACGGTCGGGTCGGGCAGGCAGATGCGGCAACGTTCGTTGCGGCCGATCATGCAGGAGCCGTCGGCGAGTTCGATTTTGACCGGGGCGTCCCCGGATTTGTAGAGGGTCAGGACGTGCATGGCCGTTTCAGGTGCGTCAGTATGTCGTGCGGACGCGCCGGATTTCCTTTTGTCGGTATTCGTTGAGCGTCTTGAGCTCGGATTCGATCTGGTTGAAATCGACGCGCGGGAGGTCGTTTTCGAAATAGACGTCGGACTTGTTGCGCAGCGTCAGGAAAAGCTTGCCTCGCATCTGCTGGGCGAAGACGAGGATTTCGGCTTCGCGCGGGGTGACCTGGAGGGTCACGGTGCTGTAGCCCGAGGCGCTGCGCGCATCCCCGAGTGTTCGCTGGGTGTCGCTGCCGACGGCGAGAACGGTGACGTTCTGGAGGACGGTAAGGGTGACCATTTCGAGTTCGGCATCGGCGGCGGCGTTTTGAGAGGGCAGGGCGAAGGAGCCGAGGACGTCGACGCAGTCGCTGGGGCGCACCATGCCGGAGACGCCGGCGGCGCCGGAGACGGGGATGGAGACGGCGCGCATCTTCTGCTGGATTTCGTCGGAAAGGCCGCGATGGGCTTGTTTGCCGCCTTCGATGTAGCTCCAGAGGACGGGGTTGCGCGTGTCGAGGGAGCGCACGAGCTTTCGACCGACGATGCGCGTGTAGTCGGACTTGAGGATCGAGTCGTCGCTGACGGAGGAGGCGAGGATGGTGATGAGGCCAAGATCGGACTGCTGGATTGTGGTGCCAGCGGGTAGAGGACGCCCAGCGGCAAGCACCTCGATGCGTTCTTCTCGCGCGGCAATGAGATCAAGCTTGCGCTTGACCTCGGCTTCGCGCGAGTCGATCCATGCCTTGGAGAGGATGGCGGCGAGAAGGCCGGCGACCAGGGAGACGATCAGGACGAATTTCTGCTTCATGGGTTCATTCTCCGGAGCGAGGCGGGGAGGCTCGCCAAGCGGCGAGAGCCTCGTGATAGACGTCGAGTGTGGCGCGTGCGGCTGCATCCCAGGTGTAGCGCTTCACCTTTTCGAATGCGGCGGCGCGGTTGCGGTTGCGCGCGATGTTGTCCGTCACGACCGTGACGAGCGCCTGGGCGATGGAATCGGGGTCTTTGGTGTCGAAGTAGGTCGCCGTGTCGCCGCAGATTTCGCGGAACGCGGGGATGTCGGAGCAGGCGACGGGCGCGCCGCAGGCCATTGCCTCGACGACCGACATGCAGAAGCCCTCGTAGATGCTCGGCATGGCGAAGGCGGTGGCGGAGCTGAGGACGGCGGGCAGGAGCGCCTCGGGGATTTCGCCGATCCAGGCCACGAGATCCTCGAGCCCGAGTTCCTCGATGGCGCGCTTGTGGCGGGCGACGGGCTTGCAGCCGTAGCCGCCGAGGACGAGGCGGACGCCGTGCAGCATTTTTCGGGCGCGGTCGTAGCCGCGGAAGAGCGCCACGAGGTTCTTGTGGCGCTTGGTGTTGCCGATGTAGAGGATCATCGGGCGGCGGTAGCCAAGCGCCTTCTCGGCTTCGGCGTGGCCGGCGGCCGAGGTCGGTTTGAAGTGTGCGCCGACGCCATGCGGGATGACGCGGCATTTGTCGGCGTCGCCCGGGAAGAGCTCGCGGATGTCGTCGAGCGTCGCTTGCGTGACGACGATGGAGCGTGTGCAGGTCTTGAGCGCGGAGCCGACCGACGTGAGGTAGGCGATGCGCTCCTGGGGCGAGGTCTCGAAAGCGCACTTCACAGGCACGCAGTCATGGAGCGTGAGCACTGTCGGCAGGGTCTCAAGCGGTTTGCAGATCCGGTTGGGGGTGTGGTAGAGATCGGGGTGGACGGCGTGGAGAATTTGGTCGAGTGCGCCGTAGGAGTCGGAGACGTCCGGCGGTACGTCGCAGCCGAAGATTTCGATGTTGGCGGATTCAGGAATCGTCTCGCGAACGGCGCTGTTGCAGATGACCGTGAGCTGATCGCCTGTGGAGGCGAACAGGTTCGCGAGAGCGCCGGAGAGCTCCGCTGCGTATCGGGCGACTCCGGGGAAGCGCAGGATGTCGGTGCGTGCGTCGAGAAGTATTTTCATGCGTTTCAATGGTTAGGCGCCGATGGCCTTTCGGATTTCCGTTGCGATCGATTCCGCCAGACGCTCGGCGATCTCCTGGGTCGTGGCTTCGATCATCACGCGGCACATCGGCTGGGTGCCGGAATAGCGGACGAGTACGCGGCCTTGGCTGCCGAGCTCGCGCTCGGCGGCTTCGGTCTCGCGGACGACGCCGGGCATCGATTCCAGCGGCGGCTTCTCTTTGACGTTGATGTTGTGGAGCGTCTGCGGTGCGTTCTGGAAGATGCCGGCCAGATCGGAGAGACTGCGCCCCTCGCGCCTCATCACGGCCAGGAGTTGGAGCGCAGTCACGATGCCATCGCCCGTGGTATGTTTGTCGAGGAAGATCACGTGGCCGGATTGCTCGCCGCCGAGACAGGCGTCCTCCTTCTTCATGAGCTCCAGCACGAGGCGGTCGCCGACGCCGGCGTCGACCCAGCGGATGCCCATTTTGTCGAAGGCGAGGCGAAGCCCGAGATTGCTCATGGGCGTGAGGACGACAAGGTCGTTGCGGAGCTTGCCGATGGACTTGAGGTGACGCGCGCAGATCGCGATGATGTGGTCGCCGGAGAGCTCCGCGCCCGTTTCGTCCACGGCGATGAGCCGGTCGGCGTCGCCGTCGAAGGCCAAACCGATGTGCGCTTGGGTTTCGAGCACCTTCCGGCTCAAGTCTTGCGTGTGCTGGGAGCCGCACGCTTCGTTGATGTTCAGGCCGTTGGGCTCGGCGTGGATCGTGTGGACTTCCGCGCCAAGTTCGGCGAAGATCATCGGGGCGATGCGGTGCGCCGCGCCGTTCGCGCAGTCGAGGACGATGCGCATGCCGCCCAAATCGTATTCGCCGGGGAACGTGCTCTTGCAAAATTCGATGTAGCGTCCCCCGGCATCGTCGATGCGCCTGGCGCGGCCGATTTCGGAGGCGGGGGGGCAGATGTCGACGAGTTCGCTGTGCTGCAGCAGGTGTTCGATCTCGTTTTCGAGATGGTCGTTGAGCTTGTAGCCCGAGGACGCGAAAATCTTGATGCCGTTGTCCGAATAGGGATTGTGCGAGGCGGAGATGACGATGCCGGCCACGCAACGCATCGACCGTGTCAGGAACGCGATGCCAGGCGTGGGCAGCGGGCCGGTGAGCAGGACGTTCACGCCCATGGAGCAGATGCCGGAGGTCAGCGCCGTTTCGAGCATGTAGCCGCTCAGACGCGTGTCCTTGCCGACGAGGATGCGGTTGAGGCCGATGTGGTTGCGCTTCAGGACATAGGCTGTGGTTCTGCCGATCGCCATCGCCATTTCCGCCGTCATGGGGTGGACGTTAGCCACGCCGCGAACGCCGTCCGTTCCAAACAATGTGCCCATTGAAAATCCTTGGTAAATAACAAGACTGGAAGTTGAAGTCTCCAACGCCGCATATTCTAGCAAAACACTCACGCCAGCACAAGGCGCGGAATTACCGAATCGTTTTTAGGGTCTGTCCCCTATTTTATGCTCGCGTCCGTCATTCGCATGTGGTAATCTACAGGCAAATGCAAAAAAAGGAGCTGTCTATATGAGACTTCCACGAGTTCTCGCGAAAGGCGAGGGGATTTACCACGTCATCAGCCGAATCTCCGGCCAGCGATTCCTGCTCGACACCGAGGAGAAGAAGCGTCTGGAGTGGTTGATGAATGCCGTCGCCGGTTTCTCCGGCGTTGACATCCTGGCCTACGTCTTCATGGACAACCACTTTCACATGCTTGTGAAAGTGCCGTTGCCACAGCTTGTCGACGACCAGGAGCTTGTCCGGCGCATGCACCTGCTCTACGGCAAGAAGAAGGCGGATCGCATTCTGACCGAATGGGATCTGTGGGAGAAGAAGGGCATGATGGGCAGGGTCATCGACGCCAAATTCGCTCTCCGTCGTCGCATGTACGATCTCTCGCAGTTTTGCAAGACGTTCAAAGAGACGTTCTCGATGCTGTACAACGACCGCCACGATCACAGCGGCACGATTTGGGGTTCGCGCTTCAAGAGCATCCTCCTTTCGCCCGACTACAGCACCATCATGACCGTCGCCGCCTATATCAACCTGAATCCTGTCCGTGCCGATGTCGTCGGGGATCCCGGCGAATACTCGTGGTCTGGCTATGGCGCTGCCAAACATGGTAATTGGCTCGCCCGCAAGGGCATGTGTAATCTTGTTGCCACGGCGCTCGGACGCAAGGAAGCCGTGCCGTTCGAGGTTGCGCTTGCCGCCTGCGACGCGGCGAAGGAAGGGTATGTCGATGCACCTGAATCGGTCGACGACATCGCTGCGGCCACTGCCAAGC
>JBMNOD010000104.1:0-11178 GCA_050942875.1 Kiritimatiellia bacterium | reverse complement strand
CTCTCGGCCGAGGAGCGGCAGGCCGTCGAGCTGTCGCACACCATCGCCGGACGGATCGGCCACGCCATGGAGCCGGTCATCAAGCCGATGGGGTTCGACTGGCGCATCGGCACGGCCATGATCGGCGCGTTTGCGGCGAAGGAGGTCTTCGTGGCGCAGATGGGCATCGTGTATTCCGTGGGCGAAGCCGACGAGGAGTCGGAGCCGCTGCGCGACAAGCTGCGGGCCAACTATTCGCCGCTTGTCGGATTCTGCATCATGCTCTTCATGCTGATTTCCGCGCCGTGCATGGCGACCATCGCGGTCACCTGGCGCGAAAGCAACTCGTGGAAGTGGGCCTTGTTCCAACTGGGCGGCCTGACGGCATTGGCCTACGTGGTGACGCTGGCCGTGTACCAAGTCGGCTCGGCTTTCGGGATCGGCGTGTAAACAAGGAGGAAGTTTATGTTGGAAAATGTTATGATTGCGGTCGTCGTCTGCGCCGCGCTTTTTTTCACGGCGCGCCACCTCGCGAAAATCCTGCGGGCGAAAGACGGAGCTTGCGAAGGATGTGCCGGGTGTGGCCAGGCTTCTGCGTGCCTGGCGACTGCCGGAAACCACGAAACGAAAAAACAGAAACAACAGAAAAGGAAATGACATGAAAACCGTGAGTCAAATGAACGAACGGATGCGAAGCATCGCCTGCGCGGTTCTCGCGGCAGCCGTTTCGACGGCTGCGACGGGGGCGCTGGCCGACGAAGGAGCCGACGCGCTTTTGAGCGGCGTCGATTTCGGCGTCAGCGCCGCCTGGGACAGCCGCTACGTGAGCGAGGGGCGCGACAATCTGGACGGCGACGGCCTGGTGGGCACGACGGTCGAGGCCGCTTATGAAGGCCTGTCCCTCAGCGTCTATTACGCTTCGAGCCCCAACGTGGACTACCGCGAGGTGAATGTCGGCGCGTCCTACACGCTCGAATGGAACGACTGGGAGGCCAGCGTCTCCTACACGTTCCTCCGGTTCCTGAACGACAAGGAAAACGACAACGAAGTCGGTCTCGGCCTGTCCTATTCGGGACTCCCGGGCGGCTTCGCCGTCGGCGTGGACGGCTGCTACTCCTTCGAGGCCGAAGGCGCGTTCATCGAAACCTTCATCGAACGGGAATGCGAGGTTGCGGACTGGCTCGCCCTCACGCCGTCCGCCGTGGTCGGCTGGAACGCGGACTACGTGGTCGACGGCCACAACGGCGCCAACCACGTCGCGCTGGCGCTGGAGGCGGACGTGCCGCTCAAGGCCGGGCTCGAGCTGACGGGCAACGTCGCCTATACCTGGGCGATCGATGAAGACGCCGACGCCCATTGCGAAGACGAAGGTCTGCGCAACATGTTCTACGGCGGCGTGGCGGTGAACGCTTCATTTTAAATGGGTGCGATTCAAAACTGAATCGCAAAGGCACGAGGGTTCAGGCGTTGCACGGCAATGTTTCAACCTGAAGCCTGAACCCTGGATCCCGTCCCCTTGGTGTGCAGCAACGAAGTTGACGCACACCTTTGCCGCATGGTCGGGCGCATCGTGCTTGCAACGGAAACGGAAGCATGGCACAATTGCATCCGTTTTGCTTTTCGACTGCGCGAGGCGGTTGGGGGACGGAGGACTTGATGAGCACAAAGGATTTCGACAAGTTTGTACAGGCGGGCATTGACGAGGGGTTGGCGCATGGGTTCGCCGTGGCATGCGGCAGTGTCAAGGGCATCGCGTTTTCACGTGGATACGGGCTTGCGGATCCGGTGGCGGGCACGCCAATGACGCCTTCAGTCATGATCGACATCGCGAGCGTCACGAAAGTGCTGGCAACAGCGCCCGCCGTGCTCCTTTGCTCGGAACGCGGCCTGCTTGATCTGGATGCGCCATTTTCCGACTACCTTCCTGACTACACAGGCGGGGCGAAGGGGCGTGTGAGCGTTCGGGATCTCGCCCTGCATACGAGCGGGTACGAAACGGCGACCGACAGCAACGGGTATTACAGCGCCATCACAGGCGCCGATGCAGTCAGGTTGATGCTCGCGTGTTCGCCGTCGCACGATCCCGGAACGTTCTATTCGTATGCCTGCTGGAATTACAACATCTTGGCGCTGATGGTGTCGCAACTTGTGCCGGAAGGCTTCAAGCCGTTTGTGGAGCGCGGGGTTTTTGGGCGGCTGGGTTTGTCCAGCACGTCGCTCGGCGTGCCGAAGCCCGGCGCGCATGCCCGGACACAAGGCACGGCTGCCGCAGGCTCCATTTCCGATCCCACGGCGTTTATCATGTACCGCGACGGCATGGCGGCAGGCAATGCGGGCGCGTTTTCGACGGTCGAAGATTTATCTGCGTACTGCATCCGCCTGCTTGCGGGCGGGGCGGGGTTCTTGTCGCCTGAATCGCTCATGGAGATGCGGCGAAACTACGTGCCTGCGCCGCTCGGCGTGAAGCGGAGCGTGGGGTGGGTGATGGACGATGGATTTGTGCCGGAGGGTTTTTCCGCCGACACGGTTTACCACACGGGATGGAGCGGCCAGTCCGTGTACATCGATTTCGGACGCGACTTTTTCGCGGTCGTCCTCTCGGTTCGATGCGGCGAACATGAAGCAGCGAAACGCCACAGGATGAACATCGCGGCCGCGATGGCGAAGATGTTTTAATCCGTCTGATCTGGCTGATCCAACGGAACCAGGCAACCCCCTGAAAACAGAGAGGAGTGCCTGGGGCGTGGATCGCCCGTCTCGACGGCGCCCATGTCCGGCGCCGCGCCGACAAACCCGTCGTTGAAGTTCGGGAGCCGCTCGCCCGCATCGTGGCCGGGACTGCCTGCAACCAGCCAGAGCCGGCCGTCCGGCGCGGCTTCGAACCGCGGCGAGGCCACGATGCCGTGGGTCTCCGCGCCTTCCCGGGCCATGATCCTGCCGTCGTAGAGGTCGTAGTCGAAGTCGTTGTTGGGGGTGAGCTGCGTGTCGCGGATGGCCCAGTTCTTCTCCTTGCGCATGTGCAGAATGTTGTTTCGGCTGACGATGTTTTCGGCCTGCTTCCTGTCGGACGTGAAGACGATGCCCGCCTCCGCGCCGCTTCCGATGTCGGACGAGCCCGGAAACGGTGGCGGCTGCAAGGTCGTGTTGTGGAAAATGTATGTCCGGCCTCGCACCCACGTCGCGTCCTCGTTGCCGGGCTTGACGAGATAATGCCCGCGGAGGTCGTTGGAAGACGTGCCTTCGTGCTTGCGGGAGACGCCATAGACGTTGCGGAAAAAATACACGGGGCCCAGCGACGTCGTGGCCGCTCCGAGCGCACCGTAAGTCATGTCGATGGAGTTGTTCCAGACCCGCACGTTCATGTTCGCGCCCTCGACTTCAATCCCGTCGTCCCAGCAATGCGAGACGAAATTGTCGTGGATGTCGGTGTCCCGCCCGGGGAACCCGCGGTAGCTGAAGTTTTTCGTTTCCCCCATGCCGTCGTTGAACATGTGCTGCATGTCCGAATGGATGCGGTTGAAACGGATCACGTGGCCGCCGCCGCCGCCCTTCAGGACGATGCCCTGGGGCCCGATGGGGTGCGAGCTTGTCGTCCCGGGGCGCCGTTGGTTCCAGGAGTTGCTGTCGCTGCGCGGATGGTGGAGATCGCAGTGCTGGACGACGATGTTTGAATTCACCGCGGCATTGCCGTAGATTGCCGCGTTGAGGTTTTTGGCCTGCCCGTCGGCCCCGGTCTCGCCCCAGCCGCTGATGTCGCAACGCTCCACCACGACGTGGTGCGCGTCGCCGAGCCTGATGCCGTGCGTCTTCGCGTTTTTCAACGTCAAGCCGCGCACGATCACGTACGAAGCATTGACCTCGATGTTCTGTGCCGCCTCGTCGGCGGCGTCCCACACCGCCTTCGTCCCCTCCGCAGGCGTGTAGAGGACATAGCCGGACTCGGCGCTGCCGCCCTCGGTGATCACATAGCAGCCCTTCTGCTCGGAGGGGACGACGACGGTTCGCGCGATTTTGAAGTCATCGGACCACGTGGCCGCTTCGATCACCCGCTCGGAGCCGCCCGCCAGCGAGAGTTTGACTTCATAGGTCGTTCCCGCCTTCAGATGAACGATGCTTCCCCGGTACTCGGCGGCATGCGCGGCCGCTTCGGCTCCGTGTTCGTTCGGATCGAACCAGAGCGGAAGCGCGTCGGACCACGCGTCGGCGCCTTTCTCCCGGTACTGCACCGCGACCTCGCGCTTGGCGGAACCTCCCGTCGGCTTCCAATAGAGTCCGAGCGAATTGAAGGTCGCCACCGCCCGTGGCGGCACCTCCTCTCCAATGTGGGTCAGCTCCCCGAGTTCCGCGAGCACAAGTCCGGTGAACGCCACGTGCCTTCCAACGTCGTCCGCTTCTTGCCCCCACCGCAGCAACGCTTCGACAGCGTCGGCGTCCCCGCTTTGAAACGTCACTTCGACCGTAGACCAGGTGTCGCCCGCGTTCTTCTTCGACGTTTTGCGATCCAATTCCTTGCCGTCTTTGTACCGCTTGACTTGCAACACGCCAAGACCGGCTGCTCCGCGGAGTTGTCCCGACAGCTTGTAGCGGGTGTGCGGCTTCACGCCCGCCCGCTGGAGGACCTCGCCGCTTCTCCCGGGCACGGACTTGACGACCGTGACATCCAGGGCCGCGGACGACGGCGTCGGCCCTTCGACGCGCTTGTAGTCCTGCGGGGAGCGAAGCGTCCATGCGACTGGACGTTCAGCGTCCCAGGCGCTGAAATCGCCGTTGGACAGCAGGTTGGCGCTCCCGAGGCAGGCGCTTGCGGGGACGAGGCCAAGCGCGAGGATCGCGCAGCGGAAGATCCATGGGGTTCGTGCGGAATGAGCCCTGGCGGCAGGGTGCGGAAGAATGTTCATGGCTTGTTTTCGGCGTTTCAGAAGCTGCCGAAGGCATGGGTGGGGGTCAGCGAACGACGATCATCGTGGGAGGCGGGGGCGGATTCAGCGCCAGCGTTCCCGTGGCCGTCGAAAACGCCCAGCCGCCGTCGCTCCAGTAGATGCCATTCGGGCGCCGGGTGAACGTCGTGCCGTCCTCGAAGGCCAAGGTGAACGAAGTGCCGAAGGACGCCGTCAAGGTCGTGGTTTCGACCAGACTCCACGCCCCCTCCACATCCGTGAGGGCGTTGGTGCCCACTCGAAGCAGGCCGTTGAGCTGCACCGTGCCGTCGCCGACGATCGCGTTTGCGAGGCCGTTGTCTTCGAGGACGAAGCGCAGTTCGCCTGTTTCGGCCAAGACCAATGTGCCGGCTTCCACCGTTGTGGAGCCCGTGTAGGTGTTGGTGCCCGAAAGCGTCTGCGCGCCGAGGCCCTTCTTCACGAGGGAGACGGGCGTGGGCGTCGCGCCGCCGATGTTCCCGGCGAAGTCGTAGTCGTCCGCGTTGTTGATCGTCAGCGTCGATGCCGTGGTCGTCGTGATTTTACCGGGATCATACCCCGCATCCCCCTGAAGCCCCGCGACTTCCTGGTTGAAACCCTCGAGCTTCAGGGTTCCGCCCTGAGGGTAATAGGGGGCTGTCGCACCCTCTACATGCAGCACGGTCGCAATCGGCAATGCGTTGGCGATTCCAAGCATCAGCCTGGCTCCTCCGCTCTGCGATCCTTTGCTGCCGGTTACGTTGCTTCCTTGGATATGCGTTTCGCCCGTGTAGCTGGCTGCGGCGTTGATCCTGACGTCGGTGCATGACGATGCGCTGCCCGTTCCTGTCTGCGATGCGATGATCAGTCCCGTGGTCCTGTCCGCGCCGCTGCTGATCTCCTTGGTGAACCTCGCGCCGACGGAGGCGAGGCTCTTGACCGAGAGGTTCGTGTTCAAGACGATCCCGACGTTGAAATCGCAGCGTTTTTTGCTGTTTTTGACGGTGTAGATGGACGCGTTGCCCTCCGGGTTGTCGAAGATCAGCTTGCCGACTCCATCGTCGACGTTGTTGACTGTGAAATTCATGCTCCCTGTGGACGCGCCGATCGATTTGACCGTGAAGGAGGCGTCGTTGGTGTTGACGTCCGCCAACGTCATGGTCACGGAAGATTTCGGAGCCGACGCCGAGTCCTCGGGCGAATTCGGAAACCCCGTCGGCGTCCACTTGTCGGGGTCGCCCCAGTTTCCCGACCCTGTCGCGGTATAGGCCGTCGCACGCGCGCCAATCGGGATGGACAGGATCGCCGCCGCGGCAAGCGCGGAGCCAATTCGCCTCATTGAGGCTTTCCCGCCTCGTTTGTCGATGTTTGTTTTCATGCTGTTTTCCCTTTTTATCACAGCTCGTCAAAAGGCGAACGTGTAAAGATGCCTGACATGTCGTCAGTATCGCATTGCAGGCTTGCCGTGTCAATCAAGATAATCGGTCAGTCGCCGGGGTGGGTCTCGGAACGCTTGTCGCCCAGCCTCGAACCCGCTCCGTAGCCTGCCCGATTACATCGACTGTTCGACAGGTGTGGCACAACCTTGTTCTTTATGATACCATCATTTTCATTTCACACCCCAAGGAGGCATCCATGTCGGCAATTTTCCCTCGCACCACGGTTGGCGGCGTTTCGGTTTCTCGTATGATCATCGGTACGAACTGGATTCTCGGTTACAGCCACACGGGCGCGGCTGCCGATTGCCTCATCAAGCGCCGCAATGAAACCGCAGCGGCGATCGCGCCGATTCTGGAGGTCTTTCTCAAGGCGGGCGTTGACACGATCATGGCCCCGGTCGCCGGGCAGGACCATCTGGTGGCGGCAATCAAAATGGCCGAGGATCGGACGGGACGCGGCATGATCATCGTGGACACGCCGATCATCAACGTCAGCGACACCGCCGAGGCCCGCCGTGAGGCGGCCGAGAAAATCGCCGCCGGACGCAAGCTGGGGGCGACGTTTTCCCTGCTCCACCATTCGTCGGTCGAGCAGCTCGTCAACAAGCACAAGCAGACGATGGATCGGCTTCCGGATTATCTCGAGATGATTCGCGACAACGGCATGGTGCCGGGTCTCTCCGCGCACATGCCCGAGCTGGTCGTCTATTCGGACCTGAACGAGTACGATGTCGAGACCTACATCCAGATTTTCAACTGCGTGGGATTTCTCATGCAAGTCGAGGTCGAATACATCCATAAGGTGATCTGGAGCGCCAGGAAGCCGGTCATGACCATCAAGCCCATGGCCGCCGGGCGTGTGACGCCGTTCGTCGGGCTGACGTTCGCCTGGCACGCGGTCCGTCCGTGCGACATGGTCACCGTCGGCTGTCTGACACCTGAAGAGGCCGAAGAGGACATCGAGATCTCGCGGGCCGCCTTCGAACACCGTCCGCCCCTTCTTGAAGGCCGCAACAGTCCCAGCAAGACGTCCATCATGAAGTAAGCCCGGTGCGCGTCGACGCATCAAGATTAAGTTAGATTATTTGGTGGATTTTAAATTTTGGGGTCTGTCCACAAATTTCGGGGTCTGTCCCCTATTTCGCTTTAGCCTCTCTTTCAACGGGTTGTAAACTCCGTGCTTGAGGGTGTCAGCGGGCGAGCAGGAGGTGCGCGGGGAAGTTGGGATCGCCATTGCGGAGACGGCGGACGAGATTGGAGCCTGGAAGCGCGTAGGCAGCGTAATCGCCTTTGCCGAAGTTGTCTGCGACGGTCGTGATGCGTTGGCGCGAACCGGGGGCGGGGTACGGGATGCGGTCGGCAGGGAGGCGCTTCGTCGCCGACACGTAGTTGTAGCCTCCGCAGACTTCCGACAATCCGCCGTTGCGGGTTTCAAGATACGGCGCCGGCCCTTCTGTCTTGAATCCGATGATCGCGAGTCTGCCGCCGTCGTTCAGGACTTGGGGTTCGGAGCCGTCCCCTGCCCAGTTCTCGGGATTGAACTGGATCGCCGCCACGTCCTGCCCGCGAAACACCCATCCGGGAAGAAAGGCGTTCTCGATGAAGACACGGCCGGCACCGTTGGGCCGAGGACGATAACTGCGGCATTGTCCTTCCGCTCCAACCCATCCTCCGCAATGGCGGATGAAGAGATCGCGCTTGGAATCGTGCTCGAAGACGACCTCTCCCGGATACTGCGCGTTGAAGAAGACGTCCTCCACCAGCACGGCTCCCGCCCCATCCGCGATGCGGATGAGCGGCTTCGGGTTTGCGACGTTTGAGAACGGCATCTGGGCCGCGCCAAGATTCACCTCCGCGCCCATGCCGTAGATGCGACGCAACCTTCCGCGGACGACGAGCGTGTCCGAAAGATGATACACCCGACCGGTCTTGAAATAGACGGTCGAGGCTCCCGAGTCGAAGGCGCGCTGGATTGCGGCGGTATCGTCGGGTTCGCCGGGAAGGCGGGCGCCCACGACGGCCAGGTCGTTCGAGCGCGAACGCCCCGCGCCCCAGGCGGCGGCAGACGGCCGGGGGAAGCGCGTTGGCATTTGTCGCAGGAGCGCAAGGCCCTCTGCCGAGGCGGCGTCCGTGATGACGCTCCCCGTTTTGCGCAGGTCGCCCTTGAGCTCGCAGTCGATGAGCGTTGCGACGCCTTCCGTTCGGGAGACGTCGAGCGCCACGGGCGAGTTTGCGACTTTCACACGGAAGGCATGCAGAAGGTTCTTGCCGGTTGTGATGCCACAGGTGCGCGCGCCGGTGAATTCGGAATCCGCCACGGAGATTCCATATTGAATGTCGTCGAGAAACAGCGCGTATTCAAAGCCTTCGATGCGGACATCCTTGATGAGTCCGGGGCCGGGGATCCGACGCGCGGCGGAAATGCCGCGCAGCGCGCATCGTCCGGCATCCCGCACGGTGACGCGTTCGATCACGCCGACGTTGCTCACGGCCCAGTCGATGCCGATTGCGCCGGGATTTCCGCGCCCCGTGTCGAGGGTGAAGTCGGAGAAATTGTTGCGGAACGCCTTGTTGCCGCCGCCTGCTTCGCTATCGCCGGGCTCCCAGAACGATCCTGTCGTGAACACCGCGCGGGGATTGGCTGGATCTTGCATGCCGACGGCCTGGTCGCGGAGCCGGAACACGGTTTCCTCCCGGCTTTCGCCGCGGATGGCGACATGTGGCCGCCATCGGCCCTTTGTGTCGCGGAAGACGATGCCCTGGTCGAGATCGTAAACGCCGTTTGGAAAATAAAGCGCGACGCCCCGGTCGAGATTTTCCGAGACGGCCCGTTGAATCGCCTTGGCATCGTTCTTGCCGTCGTTGGGCACGACGGCGTACGGCGGTTGGGTGACGTCGAGCACCGTGCCGTCGGGATATCCTGCAATGGCCGAGACCCAGGCGCAGACGGCACCAACCCAGACGACAAAGCGCTTCATGCGGACAATGGGACGCCGCCGCCTCGGCCGTGCAGGCATCCATTCGTTGGTTTTGAAGTAAAATGACGCATTCATTTTCATGAGGTGCATTAAGAAATAATCAAACGGCGGCACATTGTCAACGCGAAAACGGGCAAGTAGATCAAAAACAAGGGACAGACCCGAAAAAACGTCCTTCTCTCCCCACGCCGAGGCGCCGGGCCGCGAGGCGCGCGACGAGCGCGGCGTCCTGGTCGGGGAACGTCTGGGCGCGGTCGTCGATGACGATGAAGTCGTTGCCCGCGCCGTGCATTTTCGTGAATTTGATCTTCATGCCTTCAGGATGTCAAAAGCCTTTCGACGATGCTCCCGAATTTTGCCGGGTGCGTTTTATGCCAGGGGGCTGTCTGTGTTTGTGTTCAGGTCGCTTCGTCGAGCAGGGGGTGCAAATTGCGCCACCCGACGGCTTTCACGCCGGGGCGCAACGGCAGGGGTTCGCCTCGGTTCGAGGTGTCGGCATGCACGACGAATGCGCGCGTGGCGACATTGCCCTTGGTCATTGACGAGGCCAGCCGGGTCAAGGCGCGGCCATCGTCGGGCATGGGCGTCCGGGTCGCCTTGGCTTCGATCAGCAGCAGTCGGCGATTGCCCTCGTCGACCACAAAGTCGACCTCGAGACCTTGTCGGTCTCGGAACGTGTAAAGCCCTCGATCCAGCCCTCGGTTCAAGCGGTGCTTGACAATTTCCGAGGCAACCAGTCCTTCGAACAGCGGCTCGCGAAACGGCGAGATTGCCAAGTCCTCCTCGGTCCGAATGCCCAGAAGCGATGCCGCAAGCCCGGAATCGGTGAAATAGAGCTTGGGCGTCTTGACGAGACGTTTCCCGAAGTTTTCGAAATAAGGAGGCGTCAGGATGATTTGCCCGGTCGTCTCCAGGATGCTCAGCCACTGTGTCAAGGTGGGGACGCTGACACCCAGCGGGGCGGCGAGTTCGGTTTTGTTGAGCATTTGCCCGCAACGGCTGGCAAGCAATCCCATGAAGCGGCGGAATGTCGCCAGATCGCGAATCGACGTTATCGCCCGTACATCGCGTTCAAGATACGTTTGCACATAGGATCGAAACCAGATGTCCGCCACCTCGGGCGCCGCCTGCACTTCGGGGAATCCGCCAAGGTGCAACGCCATGTCCGGCGTCTCTTCGGCGGAAAACGGCAGCAACGTGAAGACTGCCGCGCGCCCGGCCATGGATTCCGAGACGCCTTTCATCAGCGGCGCCTCCTGCGAGCCGGTCAGCAGCCACCGCCCCTTGCGTGCGGGGTCTTGGTCGATCCGGCTGCGGATGTAGGCAAACAGGCTTGGCGCATTTTGGATTTCATCAAGAATGACGGGCGGCGAAAGACTGTCAAGAAAGGAGCGCGGGTCGGCCTGCACTCGAGCGATGATGTCCGGGTCTTCCAGCAGGACATGCTGGCAGGCGGGAAAGAGATGACGTAGCAAGGTTGTTTTCCCGGAGCGTCGAGGGCCTGTCACCAGAATGGCCGGGAAGTGGGCGATGGCGCGGAGTATTTCCGATTCCAATGTTCTTTTGCGGTAGTTCATGTGACATTTATAAAGTAGCGGTTTAGAATTGTCAAGTTTTCTCTTCGAAAAAGGGTAAATGGGGATAAATGGGGTCTGTCCCCTATTTTTGTGAGGAGTGAGGAGAGCGTGGAGCGGAGTGTTGGCTGGGGACACCCCAGACCCCGGTTGACCTGCCGAGGCGGCTTCGCCGAGTTGGAAATAGCCACGAAAAACAAGTATGTGGGTGAGTCAAGCTCCTTTTTTTGCCGTTTCGTCTAAGCCCTTCCTTGGCAACAGTTTATGAGAAGATTTGGTCGAAGTCGGCTCAGGGGCGCGAGCGGGCTGCTTC
>JBMNOD010000103.1:0-11251 GCA_050942875.1 Kiritimatiellia bacterium | reverse complement strand
GTCCCCATCCACAGCTACTCTCTCCTCTCCACTCTCTTCTCTCCGATTCGTCGGGGCATGGGGTGTCCCCATCCACAGCTACTCTCTCCTCTCCACTCTCTTCTCTCCGATTCATCGGGCATGGGGTGTCCCCATCCACAGCTACTCTCTCCTCTCCACTCTCTTCTCTCCGATTCGTCGGGCATGGGGTGTCCCCATCCACAGCTACTCTCTCCTCTCCACTCTCTTCTCTCCGATTCGTCGGGGCATGGGGTGTCCCCATCCACAGCTACTCTCTCCTCTCCACTCTCTTCTCTCTAAACTAAAATGCGCATCTCCGTCACCATCGACTCCATCGCGTACCGCGGGCCTGGCATAGGCCGGGTGGACGGGTGCGTCGTCTTCGTTCCGGGCACATGCCCGGGCGAGACGGTCGTCGCCGAGGTGGTGCACGAAAAGAAGTCGTACAAGGAAGCGGTGGTCGTTTCGGTTGAAACGCCGTCGCCGGATCGCCTGCCGAAACCGGACTGCCGTCTGCCGACGGCGCTGGGCGAGGTGCAGGTGCCGGGGTGCGTGTACGACCACGTCACACGCGAGGCGGAGCTGCGCTACAAGCAGGAGCAGCTTGTTTCGTTTTTGACGCGGCAGGCGAAGGTGGCGGATGCCGAGTCGCTGCTGCTCCCGCCGTTCGATTCGCCGCGGCCGCTGCACTACCGCAACAAGATCAAGGTGCGGGCGGGGCGCGACGTCCATGGACGGCGCATCCTCGGCTATGTCGGGGACGACAACGAGACGCTGGTGGACATCCCGCAATGTCCGCTGGCCCGCGAGCCGATCAACCGGTTGCTCACCGAAATCCGGTCGGACCCCGGGTTCTGGGACTACATCGGCGAGGACGGCCGGATCACGCTGCGCTGGACGGAGGCGGACGGCGCGGTGATCGTGCCGGAGGCGCGTCCGGGCGAGCCGCCGCTGCCGTCGCTGACGGAGACGTCGCCGGTGGTCGGCAAGCTGACCGTTCCGGCGCGGGCGTTCTATCAGGTGAATCCCGAGGTCGCCGCCGGGCTTGTGGAGCATGTCACGGCGCTGGCCGAGTCGTGCAATCCCGATGAATTCGTGGATTTCTACTGCGGGGTGGGCGTGTTCGGCCTTTCCGCCTCGAAGCGGCGGATTCGCCATGTCACGGGGTTCGATTCCAATCGCCCCGCGATTCGCGCGGCGATCGCGAATGCGAAGCGGCTGGGGCTCCCGGCGCGCTTTTACGGGGAGCGTGTGGCCGACGTCGCCGACCCCGTGCTGGCGCAAATGGCGAAGACGCGCACGATGGCCGTCGTCGATCCGCCCCGCGCGGGGCTCGAGCCCCAGGTGGTGAAGGCGTTGCTGGCGCATCCGGTCGAGAATTTCATTTACGTCTCGTGCTCGCCGGACACGCTGGCGCGCGACGTGCCGCTGCTGACGCAGGGCGGGGCGTATGCCGTCAAGTCGATCAGGCTTTTCGACATGTTCCCGCGAACGGCGCATTTCGAGACGGCGATTCACTTGGCGAGGACGTCCGGGCGCTAGGAAAAGGAAGTTGGACGAAGGAGGCAGGCGAGATGCGAGCGGTTGAGGGCGAGAGGGGCTATGCGCTGCTGGACAGCGGATGCGGGCGCAAGCTGGAGCGCTTTGGCGAGGTGGTGCTGTCGCGCCCCAGCGCGCAGGCGATCTGGAAGCCGTCGCTGCCGGAGCGCGCCTGGCGCGAGGCGGACGCCGCGTTCGATCGCGAAGAGGGCAACCATTGGGAAGGGCGCTCCCGGCTGCCGGACCATTGGACCATCGAGGAGACGGGCATCCGCTTCCACCTTGCCGTCACCGACTTCGGGCATCTCGGCATCTTCCCCGAGCAGCGCGCGCAATGGCGCTGGATCCACGACACGGTGGGCGCGGCATGCGCGAAGCGCCGGGAATCCTGCACGGTGCTCAACCTCTTTGCCTATTCGGGCGGATCGACGATGGCCGCCGCCTTGGCCGGCGCCTCGGTCTGCCATCTCGACGCCTCGCGCGGCATGGTGCAGTGGGCGAGCGACAACGCCGCGCTCAACGGCATTTCGACGGTGCGCTGGATCGTGGACGACGCGCACAAGTTCCTCGCCCGCGAGGTGCGGCGGAAGCGCCGCTACGATGCGATCATCCTCGACCCGCCGACGTTCGGGCGAGGGGAGGGCGGCGAGATGTACAAGATCGAGCGCGACTTGCCCGAGACGCTGGCGCTCTGCCGGACGCTGCTGACCGACACGCCCCTGTTCGTGCTGTTGAGCGCCCACACGCCCGGGCTTTCGCCGCAGGTCGGCGGCAACCTGCTTTCGCAGGCGTTGGATGGATTCGCGGGCGAGATCGAGACGGGCGAGATGCTGCTGACGGGCGGGGAGGGCGTCCTGCCGCTGCCGAGCGGGACGTTTGCGCGATGGAGGCAGCCATGACTGAAAAACGGGAACAGTGGAGTTTGATGAGGGGGATTCGACGAATGATGTCAACGGTGGCGCTGGGGGTTTTGATTTTCTACGCGCTGGCGTGCGCGCTGCTGTCGTCCGGCTGCATGGCCAACCGCCTGATGTTCCATCCGCCGCAGCCGACTTACGGCTGGAAGACGCCCGGCGTCGTGAAGCTCGACACGCCGTCCGGTTCGGTCGCGGCGCTGTGGCTTCCGAACGCGGCGTCCGACAAGGTCCTCGTCTATTTCCACGGCAATGCGGAAGACCTCGGTTTCGGCCATCCCGTCTATGTGGCGTTTCGCGATGCGGGGATGTCGGTGCTGTGCGTTGACTACCCCGGCTACGGCCCCAGCGACGGTTCGCCGTCGGAACAGGGGCTTTACGGCGTCGCCGATGCCGCGCACGCCTATCTCACGCGGGATCTCGGCATCGCCGAGACGAATCTCGTGGCGATGGGGCTTTCGATCGGCGGCGGCCCCGCGTGCTATTTCGCCGAGAAGCATCCCGCCGTGGACGGGCTCATTCTGCAAAGCGCCTTCACGAGCGCGTTTCGGACGGTGACCCGCGTCCGGCTGTTTCCCAGCGACCCGTTCCCCAACATCGCCCGCATCGGCAACATTCCCTGCCGCAAGCTGTTCTTGCATGGCGACGCCGACACGATCGTGCCGCATTCCCATGCGAAGGCGATGCACGCCAAGGCCCGGGAGCCGAAGACGCTTGTCACCGTGCCCGGCGCAGGGCACAACGATTTGGTGGGCGTCATGGGCTTCGACCGCTACGTTGAGTTGGTTGCGGAGTTTGTTGCTCGTCGCTAGTCGCGAGTCACGAGGAGCCAGGGTTCAGGACTTGACATCCCATGGGGCATTGATCCGTCCAATCCGTCTGATCGGCCTGATTTTCCAAAACAACGGCATCGTGAACGAGTGCGGGACCGGGAAATGATGTCAACAAGGTCAGGAAGGGCCCACCTGCGCTCAAGATTGAGCAAAGCCTGTTTCAGCATGATCCCGCCGCGGAAGCCGCCGAGGCCCTTCGCGGCCACGACGCGGTGGCAGGGTGTGAACACGGCCAGCGGGTTGCGTCCGCAGGCATTGGCGACGGCGCGCACGGCTGTCGGGCGGCCGATGCGGGCGGCAATGTCGGCGTAGGTGGCGGTGTCGGCGTAGGGGATGGCGTCGATCGCGCGCCAGACCGCCCGTTGGAAGGGCGTGCCGGATGGCGCGAGGGGAATCGAGAAGCGCTTCCGGTTGCCCGCGAGGTAGTCGTCGAGTTCTTGGAACGCCTTCTCAAGCAAAGGCGTGGTCGCGTGGCAACCCTGCCCCGGCGCTTCGCCCGGGAGCCAGACTCGGACGATGGCCTCGCCGGCTTGTGCCAGCGTGAAGCGTCCCAGCGGCGTCGTGCAAGCGGCGCAGCGCAGGAGCGGGTCAGAAGAGCGGGTCGATGATGTCGCGCAGGGGTTCATGGATTTTGCCGTTCGAGCCCAGATAGGCCAGGCGATGGCCGCCGAATTCGCGCAGGATCGTTCCGGTGCCGCCTGCGCGACGCAGGATCAGGTCGGCGGCGGCGATGTCCCAGATGTAGATGCTGGGCTCGAAATAGCCATCGGCCGAGCCGGCGGCGACGAGGCAGATGTCGAGCGCGGCGGCACCGTTGATGCGTGGACGCTGGATGCGGGGCGCGAGGGCGTTGAAAAAGCGAAAAGGCCGGCTTTCCGGTGAGGCTGCCTTGTCTGCGCCCATGTGGACGATGGCGAGGGGGAGTGTTGGCGTGTCGGAGACGTGGCAGGGTGTTCCGTTTCGCAACGTCGGGGTATTGATCGATGCTTCGAAGCGAAGGCCCATGTCGGGCGCGCAGACGCAGCCGGCGAGGGCGACGCCGTTGCGGCGCACGGCAACGGAGGTACACCAGAAGGGGTTGCCGTGGAAGAAGTTGACTGTGCCGTCGATGGGGTCGACGATCCACTCGAAGACGTCTGGCGGCGGCGGAATGTAGGTCTCGTCTTCCTCGCCAAGGATGGCGTGGTCGGGGAAGGTCGCGAGAATGGCGCGCGCGACGATCTGCTGGCATTCGACATCGAGCTTGAGCTTGACGTCGTGTTTGGCGATCAGGTTTGCTTCTTGGTTGCGCGCGCGCTCGCGCGCGGCGTGCCCAGCACCGGCCTCGGCGGCGGCGATGGCCGTGGCGAGCAGTTCTTCGTTGGAAGGGTCTTGCTGTAAATTCATGGGCATTGATGGTAGAGTTTTCGGTGCGGGTCGTCAAGTGGTGCTGGGAAATTTGAATTTGGGGAAGCGGCGTGGCCGATCCCGATGGCGATGGTTTCGTGGGTGTGTGTCAGAATCGTGACATGCTTCCTTGAGTTTCCATGAAACATGGAGAAGCCTTTTTGAAGGGTGGGAGATGGAGTCCAACGGGTTCCTTGTCCCTCTCTGTGTCTGTTTCATTCCATTGGCGCAGGCTACGCCGGAAAGCGCCTGTGTGGCGGCTGTGGCGGCTGCGCCGAGTGGGGAATGGCCACGAAAAACGCAAAAATCGCAGGTGGCGCGGCGCAGGTGGCGCAGTCTTAGACAAGATTGCAAGATTGACAAGATTCCGGGGAGTCCAATCCTAATCCTGCAAATCCTGCAATCCTGTCTAAAAACGGGGTCTGGGGCGTCCCCGGCCTGAACTACGCTCTTCTCACTTCTCACTCCTCACTAAACCTAAACAGGCACAGAGGCGTGCAGGGAGGAAAACACACTTCCAAAATCAGAAAGGAACGGCGACGATGCAAGGCACGGCTCAATTGCGGTGAAAGCACTGCGCCAAATTCCCTTTCAATGCGCATGACATAGGCAATGCCGGATTTGTCTGTTACTTTTTTGACACACACCCTTTGGGGAAGCGGCGTGGCCGATCCCGATGGCGATGGTTTTCGTGTTTTCGTGTGCCGCTCGGAAATGGCCTTGAGAATTGGAGGGTGCATTGCTATACTGCTGAAGTCATGGCAGGTGGTCGAAGAGTCCGGCCGCCTTGGACGACAACAAAATTCAGCATGGCATGAAAACAAGAACGCAAGCGTATTTCAGTAAAGTCGTGGCCGCGATCCTCGCGGTTGTGAGCGGTCTCGCATTTGCCAACAACGTTGTCGTCGTGGCTCGTTGGTGGCAGATTTTCAAGGCTGTCGGTGGCGATGCGACGACGATGCCTGTCGTCATCCCCGGCATCATCCCCTGGTTGGACTGGACGGCCGTTGACTACTCCTGCGTCACGACGTTCATTCCCTTTCTTGGTTTTTTCCTCATCGCCCGCAGTCTTGAGCTTGCTCTGCGTGGGCATCGCCAGGATCCCGAGCAGTTTCCCTTCTACAAGGGCTACGATCAATTCAACATCGCCCTGGGTCTCGTCGGCACGCTCTGGGGCATCATCGTCATCGGCTACTTCCAGTTGGACACCGTGACCATGGAAGAGTTGATGAAATGCCTTCACACCGCGCTCTATTCGACCACCATGGCCGTCATTTGGGTGTTCGGCATCGACCATGCGCTGTTGCGCCCGCGTTTGCTGCGTCTGCTCAGGGGGCTTCAGGGCACGGAGGATGAGGACGAAACGCTCGTCGATCTCATCGACGGGCTTTCCTCGGCTGCTTCTGGCCTCTGCACCGCTTGGGAGGGGAATCGCGAGAAGCTCGGGGCGCTCAACGACGCCGTGTCGCTGGCGACCGCCGAGTTTCGTGCGCTTGGCGGCATCGGGCAGCAAGTCGGCGCCATTCTCGTCCAGGATCTCACCAGTGCCGCCAACCAGTTCATTGCCAAGCTTTCCGTTGCCGGCGACGCGCTGGAGACCCGTCAGAATCGGCTTGATGCCGCGTTTGAGGAGCGTCAGCGTCGTCTCGACGCGGCTTTGGGGCAGCATGCCGCCGCCCTCCAGGCGTTTGGCGAGGTGCTTGCCGCCGTTCAGCAAACACAAGCCGGTTTTGCGACCGCCGCCGAGAAGCTTGCGGCGGACCATGCCGATTTGCGCACGGCGCTGACCGCGGAGCGCAACGCAGGCGATGCGCTTCGCAGTCAAGTCGCTTCGCTTCAGGGCGAGAACGAAGGACGTCAGAAGCGAATCGAAGAGCTGATGGCGCACATGCGCGAGGCGGACGCCGCCTTTGCCAAGCGACTGGATTCGTTGCGCGCCGAACGCGACGCGCTCGCCGGCGAGCGCGCGACGCTGGAGGCCGAGAAGGCCGCCGCCCTCCGGGATCTTGATGCCAGCCGCGATCAAGCCAGCAGGGCCGAGGCGCTGCTGGAGAAGATCAAGTCGGCGTTCAACGCGTAGGCAGGAGGAACGATGGACAAGCAATCCAAAGCCCGTCTGAAGCGTTTTCTGGGTCGCAGCCCACCGCCCGCTTTCACCGTCGATGAGTTGCAGGGACTCATGCTGCAGATTTCGTTTGCGATCATGATGATCTTCATGATCGCGTACTTCATGTTTCGCACCCAAACGACCCGGGAGCAGGACGAGCAGCTCCTTGAACTCCAAAAACAGAAGCTCGTGGCTGCGATCGAGAAGGTGGAGCGTGGGTACGAGGCGCGCTACGGCTTGACCACGCTTCTCAAGGTGGCCGATGATGGGAGCCGCTCCTACGACGCCGGCGCCTGCATCGAGAATGGGCGCCTCACCTCGACGCCGATCCTGCGGGAAGCATTTTCGCGCGGCGCCGCCCAGGCCGCCGACGACTATGCCGACATGCTGGCGCTGCGTCGCCAGTGGTGGGAAGGCGTCCTCGCCGAGGCCGATGTCGCCGATCTCGATCTCGAACATGAAAACCGCGTCTGGCTCGGCGAGCGGATTGACGCCGCCGTTTCGGGGCTGGAGACGTCCTTGAAGGGCGTGCAGCTCCTCAGCGCGGCGTTGCTCCAGCGCCACTGGATGGAGCATCCTCAAATGATCCGCGATCCGGCCGTCGCCGAATTGCTTGCCGACTTCAAGGGCGCCGACGAATCCCGTCGGCTGCTGCTTGCCGCCGATCTCGCCGCGGCTTTGCGTCGCTATTCGCTTGTTTATCTTGGCGGCGAAGCTGGAGCGCCGATGCTGGCGCAATGATTTCAACCATGACCTCAAAACGCAACATGACACACCGCCTGCCATCACGGCGCATTGCCGCCGCCACCCTCGGAGCATTTCTTTCGGCAGCGATGTCTGTCCGGAGCCAGACGGCTCCGGGCGTCAAGGAGTTTGACCGCAGCACGGCCGAACTCACGGCCAGCCTGCTGCTGACGAAGCTGCAGGACGACGTGCTCGGCTCCCCGCCCGAGCCTGCCGTGCTCGAGGCGGAGATGGACGCCGATCCCGGCAAATACACCGATCCCAGCGAAGCGAAGCGCAAGCTTCAGCGCCATTATCGCGACGCCATGGTCGTGCGCTACCGGCAGGAGGCCGCGAAGTATCTCGACCGCATTGCCGGAGCCGACGGACGCGAGTCCGTTTTCGCGCCCGAATTTCTCGCCGCCGCCGTGGCGCTTCCTGCGGATCGACTCGACGCCATCGTCGATGCCGGCTACGACGCCACCTTTGCCAAGGCGCGCGTCAATGCGTGTGCCAAGCAGGCCGCCGCGTTGATTGCGGACATCAAGCCCGACGAACGCGAATTTGATGAAATCCCGCGCGATCGGCTCAGCGCGATCATGACCGAACGCGTCGCCGCTGCGCAGCGCAAGCCGGTCTTCCTTGAGAATTTCGAGCACATCACACGCAACCTTGTCGCGCCCATGCTTGCCGCGGCCGAAACCCAGCGCGAGGCCCAGCGGACCTTCCTGGCGCGCCATCCCGTTGAAGGCTGGACTCCCGGGCGCATCGGCGCCGGGCTCGCCATGGGGCTCACGAATTTCGTGGCGGAGTCCGCACCCCGGCACCGCGAGGCCGGACGTGTGGCGTATGGCATTTTCCCGTCGGTTGTCGCCGCTGTGCCGAGCGTCGCGGAGGGGAGGGCGATCGACAAGTTCGCCCGGGTTGTCGATGAAACGGAGCCTGTCGTCGACGAGGCGGCAATCTTGGCGGCGCTTCAGCGCAGCCCGCGGGAGCATCGCACGGCAAAGGATTCGCTGCATGCGTTCGCCCCGGTTTTGTCTACGACATTGGTGAAGGAGGCGCTGGCAAGGAGCATTCCGTTGGTGCCGGAGGGGGAGCAGGCGGCGTTTGACGGCTTTGCGAAAACGGCGCTGGACCATGAGAAGGTGAACCAGACGGTCTCGAACCGGGTTGTCAAGGTGCTCGCGCCGAAACTGGCGAACATTCGCGCCGAGGCCGCGCAGCAGCAGATGGCCAGGTGGTTTCCATCGCTCGTTTCGGGCGAGTGGTTCCCGTCGCCGACGCTCGTCGATTTCATCGGCGAGGCGGTGGACTACCGCAAGACGCTGCAGGGCTGGCGCGAGCTGCCCGATCTGGCGCGTTTCGTGTCGGTTGCGAAGCGCGAGGCGTTGTTTGTAGAGACGGACGCGCGGCTCGATGGCGACGTGCGCGAGGCGTTTGACCGCGGGCAGCGAGCCCGCGTCCGACAGCATCGGATCGTGGATGATGTCTTCGAGCCGATGCGGACGCTTCTGCGGACGGAAGGCGGCGATCTCGACCAGTCGGTGGCCGTCTACACGGAGAAGGTGTCTGCCGTGTGGGCCGAAGATCGCGGCGCCGTGCTCTGGAGCGGATGGGAGGGCGATCCGCCCCCGAATGCGTCGCGGCAGCACGAGGCGTTGTTTCCCAGCACGGTTGAAAAGATCCGGCTGAAGGTCAAGTCGATCCTCGAATCCATCGAAAACGAGAAGAATCCGGAAAAGCCGCCAGTGGAGGACCCGCCCGAGACGCCTCCCCAGACACCGCCACCGCCGCCCGAATTGAAGCAGATCACGTTGGATTGTCGCTATGAGATCACGCGCAAAGGGGGCGAGATCGTCGTCTCGCTTTTCACGGCCGACGAGCGTCGTGGCACGGTCGTTTGTCCGCACGAACCCAAGGCCTATCGCCGCCGGCGCGCCGTCGCCGTCGCCGATGCGGTGACGTGCTTGACGGATGAGCTTCGGCGGCACACGGACAAGGGCGACACGGTGGAGCTCGTTGTCGATGTCATCGTCCGCGACGATCTGGTTTATTATGGGATCGTCGCAACGCTGGTCGAGGCGCTCAACGCGAAGACGCCCGAGTTCGCCGAGACGGGTGTGAACATGAAAGTCAACGAATCAAAACAGGAGTAGCGCCGCGGCGATGAAGGGCATGAACACCACGCCGGAGGCGACGCGCGGCAAGATCAGCGTCTGCATCATCACGGGAAACGAGCGCCGGAACATCCGCCGCTGTCTTGAAAGCGTGAAGTGGGCCGACGAGATTGTCGTGGTCGACAGCTTCAGCAATGACGGGACGGCGGCCATCGTCGATGAATACACGGATCGCCATTACTACCACCGCTGGGTTGGCTACATTGGACAAAAGTCCGTGGCCAAGAGCCTCGCGCGTTACGAGTGGATTCTCTTCGTCGATGCGGATGAAGCGGTTTCCAGGGAACTCCGCGAGGAAATCGCCGAGTTGTTTGACAAGGGCGTGCCCGACGATGTCAACGGATTCGACTTTCCGCGTCAGGTGTGGTTCTTGAACCGCTGGATCCGCCATGGCGATTGGTACCCCGATACGAAGCTTCGTCTTTTCCGGCGCGCGCATGGCACGTGCGCGGGGCAGGAGCCGCACGAGAAGGTTGCCGTGGAGGGGCGCGTCGTTCATCTGAAATCGCCGCTTCATCATTACACGTACGACAGCATCCACGACCAGATCAGCACGCTGAACCGCTTTTCGACCATCAGCGCGGAAGGGGCGCACTTGAACGGCTCGCGTGGGAAAATCCTTTTTGGCATTCTCACGCATGCGCCGTTTCGCTTCTTCAGGTGCTATTTCCTGAAGCTTGGATTTCTCGACGGGCTGGCCGGCTTGATCATTGCCGTGGCCGCATCGTTCGGCACCTTCATCAAGTACGCGAAGCTGTGGGAAAAGCGGCTCAATGAAAAGACGAGTTGATTGAGTCGCGAGTCGCTTGCAAGGAAAACAAACCGGTTCGCCGCACAACAACACCTGCGCCATGCCAAATTCAAAACCAATGGGCATGTCGGACGTGGGAGCCGCAACCTGCCAGCCCTCGCATCGCTCTCTGCGCCTGTGCCTCTGTGTTTAATTCCGTTGGCGCAGGTTACGCCGGAAAGCGCCTGGGCGGCGGCTGTGGCGGCTACGCCGAGTGGTTTTTCATTTTTTAACACAGCGACACAGAGGCACAGAGGCGTGCAGGGAGAGGCATGGCAAAGAAAACACACTTCTGAAATCAGGAAGAGAAGGCGGTGGTGCAGGGTGCGGGGGCGGGGACGAAGCCCCGCCCGTACGATAGTGCGGGCAAGCAGACGCTTGCCCCTCCCGTGCTTCGCAAACTCCGTCGTTCACGTTCACAGCGGAGCGGTACACGTAACCGTACACGAAAAACGGGAACGGAGGAGGTCGTGAACGAGTACGCGAACGGGTACGGGAACGTGTACGGGAACGCGAACGGGAACGCGAACGGGTACGGGTACGAAGGGGCGGGGGCGGAGGATGCGGGGGCGAGTGCGGAGTGCCTTGCCATTTGTTTTAGACAGGATTACAAGATTGACAAGATTGGTTTTGGCGAGGTGTGGCGAGGGGCGGGTGCGGGGGCGGGGACGAAGCCCCGCCCGTACGATAGTGCGGGCAAGCAGACGCTTGCCCCTCCCGTGCTTCGCAAACTCCGTCGTTCACGTTCACAGCGGAGCGGTACACGTAACCGTACACGA
>JBMNOD010000024.1:0-42220 GCA_050942875.1 Kiritimatiellia bacterium | reverse complement strand
CCATCCAGCGCCTCACGGCGCCACTACAAACCTCGCCGCCATCCAGCGCCTCACGGCGCCACTACAAACCTCGCCGCCATCCAGCGCCTCACGGCGCCACTACAAACCTCGCCGCCATCCAGCGCCTCACGGCGCCACTACAAACCTCGCCGCCATCCAGCGCCTTGGCGCGGGGGAATGGCGGGCGAGCAGACGCTTTTAGTGAGAAGAGAGAAGAGCGTAGAGAGGAGTGTTGGCTGGGGACACCCCAGACCCCGGTTGACCTGCCGAGGCGGCTTCGCCGAATGTTCTTTGTCCACAGAAAGACACAGAAAGACAGAAAAGAGTGGTCATAACCCGGGGTCTGGGGTGCCCCCAGCCTGAACTACGCTCTTCTCACCCCTCACTCCTCACTACCAGAGGGGGTCTGGGGTGCCCCCAGCCTGAACTACGCTCTTCTCACCCCTCACTCCTCACTACCAGAGGGGGTCTGGGGTGCCCCCAGCCTGAATTACGCTCTTCTCACCCCTCCCTCCTCACTACCAGAGGGGGTCTGGGGCAGGCCGCTAGAAAACAGGCGTCTACTTGTAGATGATGACGCTGGTGGGTTTGCTTTCGCGGCGGAGGCGCTGCCAGACGGGCGTTTCCTCTTCGCGCGCGGGCGTTCGATCTTTGCCCTGGACGCTCGCCATCATGTCGACGAACTTCCGGCTGACCTGGATCTTGCGGGGCTTGGGCGACTGGCTGCGGCCGATGTCCATGCCGGTGGAGAAGCCGATGATGCCGCCGAGGAGCAGGCAGACGGCGGCGACGACGCAGATGGCCGAGACGCCGAAGGTCAGCTCCTCGGGATCCGGCGCGTCGGCCATGCGGATTTCGAAGTCCTCGAGGTCGGCTTCGAGCTTGTCGCGCTCGATGGCGAGGCGTTCGCGTTCCAGCTTGAGCTTTTCCCGTTCGATGGCCAACGACATCGCCAGGGGGTCTGAAAGGGGGTCGGTGGCCTCCTGTGGCAGGGTGTCGTTGGGGGGTGTGCTGGTGTCGCTCATCGGTGGGGAGTATAGCACCCTTGCCGATGGGGTGTCCATTGATAACGAGGGGCGGCTAGCGGCTAGCGGCTAGCGGCTAGGGGCTAGGGGCTAGTAGTTCTTCGCGGATTGTGGAGGCGACCTTGTCGGCGAGCCGGCGGTAGCCGGCTTCCGTGAGGTGGCAGGCGTCGGTGTAGAGCGAGCCGGGGGCGCCGTCGAGGACGCTGAAGAGGTCGTTGACGGGAACGCCGAGCTCGTCCATGACGGCGCGGGCGGCGGCGTTGTAGCGGCGGACGTCGTCGTTGTCGCGGTAGTTCGCGAGCGGCGGGGCGTCGGGATGGATGGGGGTCGTGAGCGCGAAGACGATCCTGGCGCGGGGCAGGAGCTTGCGCATGTGCTCGACGATGCGGCGGAGCATCGCGGCGTAGGCGTCGGGATCGTTGAGCGGCCGCTTCTCGCCGCGCCAGCGGGCCATGTCCCAGTGGCCGCAGTTCCAGTGCACGAGGTCCACGCCGGCGGGGTCGCCGGCGAGGTCCTTCCACCAGGTGAGGTGCACGAAGACGTTCTGGGAGAACTTGCAGTTGTCTTCGGGGAAGAAGACCTCCGCCGCGTCCGCCAGAAGCTCCTTCACGAATCCGCAATAGCCCATGCGGATCGAGTCGCCGATGAGGATGGCTTTTTTCATGTCGTCGGGGATTAGTCGCTAGTAGGCCGATTCGGGGAAGTAGAAGTCGGCGGCGTTTTCGGGGGTGACGATTTCGGCGGGGACGACGATGCGGGGGTTTTCGACGGGGGCGCCCTTGACGATCTTGACGGCTTCGCGCGCGCCGACGGCGATCATGGCGGGCGGGTAGGTGACCGTGGCCTTCACGAGCGGGTCGTTGTCGAGGATGCGCTTGACGATGGCCTTGCTGCCGCCGCCGCCGACGAGGATCTTGACGTCGGTGCGGCGCGATTCCTCGTAGGCCTTGAGGGCGCCGACGGAGACGTCGTCGTCGCCCGTCCAGACGGCGTCGATGGTCGGGTGCTTCTGGAGGAAGTTCTCCATCAGCTTGAGGCCTTTTTCCGTGCTCCAGTCGGACGCGCCGCTTTCGAGGATCGCGAGGCCGGGGTGCTGGGCGACGACGGCCTTGAAGGCGTCGACGCGCTGGGAGTTGACGTCGCAGGGGATGCCTTCCATGACGACGATGGCGCCCTGGCCGCCGAGCTCCTTGGCGATGACTTCGGCGCCGACGCGGCCGAAGCCCGGGTTGTCGCCGGCGACGAGGAGATCCTGGATGGGGTTGGCGAGGTTGCGGTCGACGACGACGAGCTTGACGCCCTGCCTGGCGGCCTTTTCGCAGATGGGCGTGAGGGGGGCGGGCTCCGAGGGGAGGATGACGAGGGCGTCGATGCCCTGGACGAGGAGGTTTTCGACGCGGTCGACCTGCTCGCCGGAGGTGGCGGCGGTGGAGACCAGCACCTTGACGTCGGGGTGGGCGGCTTCGATTTCGCTCTTCACGGCGTTGGCGTGATAGACGACGCCGCCGGTCCAGCCGTGGTCGGCGCTGGGGATCGAGATGCCGATTTTGTACGCGGGCGCGTCGGCGTCGGACTTGCCGCAGCCGGCGAGGGCGGCGGTGGCGGCGACGAGGGCGAGGGCGGGGATGTGGCGGAGTTTCATGTTTGTTTTTCCTTTCGCTGGATGAGGACGGAGATGATGATGACGAGACCTTTCACGACGCCCTGGAGGTTGACGGAAACGCCCCAGAGATCGAGGATGTTGGAGACGACGCCGAGGATGAAGACGCCGGCGAGGGTGCCCCGGAGGGTGCCGCGGCCGCCGGACATCGAGGTGCCGCCGATGATGACGGCGGCGATGGCGTCGAGTTCGTAGCCCATGCCGGCGTTGGAGCTGCTGATGGAGCCGAGGCGGCCGAGGAAGAGGAAGGCGCTCGCGCCGATGCAGAGGCCGGGGATGAGGTAGGTGGCGAAGGCGACGCGGTCGGTGCGGATGCCGGCGAACGTCGCGACGCGCGGGCTGGCGCCGACGGCGCAGACGTGGCGTCCGAAGACGGTGCGCGCGAGGACGACGTCCATGAGGATCGCCGCCAGGACGAGGACGATGGCGGGCAGCGGCACGGTCAGCACCGTGGCGCCGCCGAGCCTGGCGAAGGCGGGGTTTTCGACGGCGAGCGTGCCGGAGTCGGCGAGGAAGAGCGCCGCCGACCGGAAGATCGAGAGCGTGCCGAGGGTGGCGATGAAGGGCGGCAGGCGTCCGGCGACGATGGCGAGCGCGTTGGCGGCGCTGCCGAGCATCGCCACGGCCATCGCGACGGCGGCGCCGAGGAGGATGCCGGCGGCGTCCGGGGAGAGTCCATACGCTGCCGCGACGGGCGCGCTGAGCTTTTCCATCGCGAGCGCGGCGGAGACGCCGGCGAGGGCGAAGAGCGAGCCGACGGAGAGGTCGATGCCGCCGCCGACGATGACGAAGGTCATGCCCAGCGCGATGAGGCCGCTGTAGGAGACCTGGCGCATGATGTTGAGGAGGTTTTGCGCGCTCAGGAAGACGTCGTTCGTCAGGCCGCAGAGCAGGAGCAGCGCGACGAGGGCGAACCAGGGGCCGGAGGCGACGGCGGCGATCTTTTCGAGGATGGGGGGCTTGGGGTTGGACATGGGGGTCAGTTCACTCCGGTGGCCAGGTACATGATTTGCGCCTCGGACATGGCCGGGCGGTCCAGCTCGCCGGCGATGGCGCCGGCGCGCATGACGAGCGTGCGCGTGCAGTTGCCGAGGATTTCGTCGAGGTCCGAGGCGATGAGCAGGCAGGCGACGCCCTCGGCGGCGAGCGCGTGGATGAAGCCGTAGATTTCCGCGCGCGCGCCGACGTCCACGCCGCGCGTCGGCTCGTCGAAGATGAAGATGCGCGGATGCGTGTCGAGCCCCTTGGCGATGGCGACCTTTTGCTGGTTGCCGCCGCTGAGCGTCCGGATGGGGGCGCGGATGGATTCGGCGCGGATTCGGAAGCGCTCGACGTAGCCCCGGGCGGCGCGTTCGCAGGGCCGCCGGCGGATGAAGCCGCGGGGGGCGTAGCGGCGCAGCGAGGCGAGCACGGTGTTGGCGGCGACGCTGTCGTCGAGCAGCAGGGCGGCGCCCTGGCGGTCTTCCGGCAGGTAGACGATGCCGGCGGCGAGGGCGTCGTGCATGGAGCGGATGTCCGCCTTTTGTCCGTGGATGCGGACGGCGCCGGTGGCGCGGCGCCGGACGCCGCAGAGGGTTTCGGCGAGCTCGGTGCGGCCGGCGCCGGCGAGGCCGGCGAGGCCGAGAATTTCGCCTTGGCGCAGGGAGAACGAGACGTCGCGCACGGCGCGGCCGTCGCCGAGGTGTTCGACTTCGAGCGCGACGGGGGCGTCTTGGGGCGGCGGGGCGAGCGCGGGGAAGAGGCTGTCGAGGCTTTGGCCGACCATCATCTCGGCGACGTCCTTCGGGGCGAGACCGGCGGCGGGGCCGTGGAAGACGAGGTCGCCGTCGCGCATGACGGCGATTTCGTCGCAATGGGCCGTCAGCTCCTGGAGCCGATGCGAGACGAAGACGACGGCTCCGCCGGCGTCGCGGAACGCGCGGAGGATGCCGAAGAGGGTTTCGGCTTCGTTGGCGTTGAGCACGGTGGTCGGTTCGTCGAGGATGAGCACGGCGCTGGAGAAGAGGACGGCCTTGGCGAGCTCGACCTTCTGCCTGCCGGCGACGCCGAGGTCGGCGACGAAGGCTTCGGGGTCGATGTCGGCGTCGAGCCGCGCGAGGGCGTCGGCGCACTGCCGGATCATGGCCTGCCGGTCGACGAGGCGGTTGCGCCGGCGAAGCTCGCGCCCGAGGAAGACGTTTTCATAGACGCGCATCTCGGGGACGAGCATGAACTCCTGCGGCACCATGGCGACTTCGCCCGCGGCGCGGATGTCGCCGCCGTCGGGGCGCAGGTGGCCGGCGATGCATTTGGCGAGCGTGGACTTGCCGGCGCCGTTGCCGCCGGCGAGCCCGAGCATGCGGCCGCGACCGAGCGCGAGGGAGATGCCGTTGAGCACCTGGACCGAGCCGAAGGACTTGGTGACGTGGCTGATCTCGAGGGCGTGTTCCATGGGGGGGTGGGGGGGACTAGGGGTTAGGGGTTAGGGGCGGGTGAGGAGTGAGGAGGGCGGAGAGAGGAGAGAGGAGAGAGGAGTGTTGGCTGGGGGCACCCCAGACCCCGGGAATTTACCTGCGTTGGGTGGATGGGCGTAGGGGGTGGGGTGTTGGTGAGGAGTGAGAAGTGAGGAGTTTCCGCTGGGGGTGTTGAAATTACGAATTACGAATGGCAAAATTACTTTTTCGAATCGCTAGCGGCTGGTCGCTAGTACCGAAGGGCAACTTTGTCGCGAGAGCTTTGTCGCGAGCTTTGGCGTGAACTTTGTCGATCGGTCTGAATCAGACCGATCAATGAGTGTAAGAGTAAGTTTGAGAGCAAGTGTGAGAGCAAGCGTGTGTGTGGGGGTGCCGATGAAGGTCTTGACTGTGGAATGATACGCCATTTCTGGTGCGGGGTGCAAGTTTCATTGGCGCACCGCGCCGGGAGGCGCGGGCGAGTGGGACAGGACGCGGAGGTTCAAGAGATGGCGATAGAGATGGCGGCGTGGATAGGGGACAGACCCTGAAAACACGTGGCCGCCGAGGATGGATGGCTTCTGCAAAGGACGGGGCCGCGCCCCCGAACCCCCGCTGCCAGGCGCGCCGCAGAGGGCGCGCATCAAGAGGGGTGGCGCGGGGGGGAGGTGAAATCGGGGACTGGGGTGAAATCCCAGCGGGAACTTCTCTCTTCTCGCCCCTCGCTCCTCACTGAAAAGGGCTCCGCCTAGCCGGGGCCGAGGGCGCGGAGGGCGGTGGCGCGGCCGTCGATGGCGACGTCGGCGAGGTGGTAGCGGATGAAGAGGCCGAGGAAGCGGAGGAGGGCGTGGACGGCGGGGCCGCGGCAGCGGGCGACGGGGGATTGGAGGCCGAGCGAGGGGGAGCGGCGGAGGGCTTCGTAGAGCTCGACGGTGCGCGGGGAGAGCGCGACCAGGGGGTCGCGGGGGTCGCCGGGGGCGTGTTCGGGGCAGCGGAACGCGCCGTCGGCGAGGTTGAAGCGGCGGGTGGCGTCGGGCGCCGGGCCGCAGGTCGCGCAGGGGGCGACGTTGGGGGCGAGGCCGTAGATGTCGAGGATTTTCGCCTCGAAGCGGGCGAAGACGGCGGCGGGCGGCGGGCCGGGCGTGGCGGCGATGAAGTCGAGCGTTTCGGCGAGCAGGCGGTAGAGGGCGCCGCCGGATTCGTGGCTCGCCGCCGCCTGGTAGGCGAGGGCGGCGAACCAGGAGGCGCATTGCGCGGCGCGCCAGTTCGCGCGGAGCGTTTCGCGGCAGTCGAGCGGGGTGCATTCGCGCGCGATGTGGACGCCGTCGCGTTCGCGTTCGTAGTAGAGCAGCTCGCAGGTGTAGAAGAGGTCGTACTGGCCGAGGAAGGCGCTTTTGGGGCGGACGGCGCCTTTGACCGAGGTCGTCAGGCGGGCGCCGTCCTCGGCGAGCCAGGCGACGATGTGCGAGGTTCTGGAGAACGGGAAGATCCGCAGGACGATGGCCTCGGTTTTCGCGATCATCCGAGCACGCGCATGATCAGCAGGAAGCTGATCCCGTAGTAGATGAGGAGGGCGGAGATGTCGTTCATCACGGAGATGAACGGGCCGGACGCGGCGGCGGGGTCGATCTTGAGGCGTTCGAGCACGATGGGGACGATGGCGCCGAAGCCGGCGGCGAAGGTCATGGAGGCGAAGAGCGCGATGCCGACGACGCCGGCGAGGTGGAACGGCGAGCACGGGATGGCGTCGGGGCTGCCGGGGGGCGAGATCTTCATGAGCGCGAGCGCCCAGATGAAGATGCCGATGCCGCAGATGATCCCCATCAGCGCGCCGGTGCGCATTTCGTGGCGGAACAGCCTGCCCATGGCGTGGCGGCGGGCGGGGCCGGCGGCGATTTCGCGGATGAGCAGGACGCTCGACTGCAGGCCGGTGTTGCCGCCCATGGCCATGACGTTGGGGATGAAGGCGGCGAGGATGACGAGCGAGCTGAAGCGTTTGGTGTAGAGGTTGAGCAGGGTGCTGGTGACGACGCCGCCGAGCAGGGTGACGGTCAGCCAGGGCAGGCGGATGGCGCAGCTTCGCAGGATGGAGGTGTTGCCGAGCTCGTCGTCGTCGGAGCCGGCGAGGCGGAAGATGTCCTCTTCGGCCTCTTCCTTGACGACGTGGAGCACGTCGTCGTGGGTGATGCGGCCGAGCAGGACGCCGTGCGAATCGACGACGGGGATGACCGAAAGGCCGTATTTGGTGATCGTGCGTGCGACTTTTTCCTGGTCGGTGTCGCTGTGGACGGAGAAGAATTCGCGCTCCATGATGTCGCCGAGCCTGATGTTGCGGTTGTGCTGGCGCAGGAGCCCCCAGATGGTGACGGTGCCGATGAGGCGGTGGTGTTCGTCGACGATGCAGATCTGGTAGATGTGGCTTTCGTCGCCCCGTTCGGCGATGGCGTCGAGGGCTTCGAGGACGGTCTGGTCGGGCCGCATGTGGATCAGGTCGGTCGTCATGATGCCGCCCGCCGAATCCTCGGGGTAGGTCATCAGCTTGCGGACTTCGGCGGCGTCCTCTTCGTCCATCTTCTCGATGACTTGCGAGCTGATTTCCTCGTCCAGTTCGCCGAGGACGTCCGCGGCGTCGTCCGGATCCATCTCCTCGAAGAGGTCGGAGATTTCGTCGGAGCTGAGCGAGGCGGTGATTTCGGCGGCGAGCTCGGGGTCGAGCTCGGCGAGGACGTCGGGCTTGACGGACTCGGGGAGGACGTTGAAGAGGGCTTCGATGACGTCGCGGTCGTAGTGGCTGATGAACTCGGCGATGTCGGGCGGGGGGAGGTTGCTGATTTGGGCGGCGACCTGGCCCCAGAGCTCCTGGTCGATGAGTTCGGCGACGTGTTCGGCAAGTATTTTCAGGCGTTCGTTAAACATGGCGGTCTCCTGGCTTCTTGAAGAGTCCGGCGACGAGGCCGAGATCTTCGGCGCGGCGGATCCAGTCGAGTTCGCGTTGGCGCATGGCGGCGAAGCCGTCGGGGGTGGCGTCGTCGGCGCCGGCGAGATGGTCGAATCCGTGGGCGATGTAGAGGGCGAGTTCGTGGTCGGGCGACCAGACGAGGCGGCGTTCGGGCGCGGTCAGGTCGAGGTCGGCGCGGTCGGCGCCGCGCCGGCGGGCGAGGGCGGCGTTGACGAAGATTTCGGCGGCGGCGGGGGTGGTCGGCGTGGCGGCGTAGGCGAGGGTGACGACGTCCGTCTCGCCCGGCAGGCCGAGCGCGTCGCGGTGGATGCGGGCGATGGCGGCGGGGCCGACGAAGCAGAGGGCCACGTCGCCGAAGTCGGGCTTCCGCCCGTCGCGCGCGGCGGAGGCTGACACGCGGCGGGGACGCCGCGTCCACATGGGCTTCCGCCCGTCGCGCGCGGCGGATTCGGCCGCCCAGTCGGCGAGCGTCTCGGCGAGGCGGCGGACGGCGGCCAAGTCAAGCGCCGGGCTTCGCGGGCGCGCTTCGATTGTCAGCGTCATGCTTCGCCTCCTTGGATTTGTCGTCGGTCGGATAGGCGACGCGGGCGTGCAGGATGTTGGTGAGCGAGGTGGTGAACGTGCGCTTGACGAGCGCGACGTCGAGGAAGCTCAGGGGGCAGCAGTCGAGCTGCTCGTCGTCGATTTTTCCTGATACGATGTTGTTGACGAGGTTTTCGATGGCGTTGGGGGTGGGGCGTTCGAGGCTGCGGGAGGCGGCTTCGACGGAGTCGGCGAGGAGGACGATGCCGGATTCCTTCGTCGAGGGGCGCGGGCCGGGGTAGCGGAACTGGCTTTCGTCGACGGCGGCGGGTTCGGTCTTGCCGGCCTCGGCCTTCGCCTTGGCGTCCTCCTTGGCCTTGTGGAGGAACCAGTGCATGATGGTGGTGCCCTGGTGTTCGCGGATGATGTCGCGGATGGGCGGGGGCAGGTTGTAGTGGAGGGCGAGGCCGATGCCTTCCTTGACGTGGGCGGCGATGATGACGGCGCTCATGTTCGGGGTGATGCCGTCGTGCGGGTTCGGCTCGTCGGGGCGGGCGTTTTCGGTGTAGTAGTTGGGTTTGGTGAGCTTGCCGATGTCGTGGTAGTAGGAGCCGACGCGCGCGAGGAGCGAGTTGGCGCCGATGCGGTCGGCGGCGGCCGCCGCGAGGGTGGCGACGACGACGCTGTGGTGGTAGGTGCCGGGAGCCGAGAGGGAGAGCTTTTGCAGCAGCGGGTGGCCGAGGTCGGCGAAGTCGTTGAGCCGGATGTTGCTGCAGGCGCCGAAGACGTGCTCCAGCAGCGGCAGCAGGAGGACGGTCGCCGCGAAGGCGACGCCGGCGGAGACGACGGTGGCGCCGGCGGCGTAGAACGTTTCGCGGAGCAGGGCGTCGGAGAGCTTGTCGGCGGCGAGGCGCGCGGTGAAGTGCGCGACGACGCCGAGGAGCTGGACGCAGCCGCCGGCGATGAACGCGCGGAGGAGCGCGGTGCGGCGTTTCACGTGTGCGACGAGGGGCGGCGCGGCGATCGCCGCCACGAGTCCGCCGGCGAGCGCCGGCAGGGCGTCGGCTTCGGGGACGAACACGAGGTTGAGCAGGGCGGCGCCGATGCCGACGGCGATGCCGGCGGGGGTGCCTGCGAGGAGCGTCGCGAGCGCGGGGGCGAAGAGCAGCGGGAAGAAGAACGGCGTGATGCGCGTGAAGTCGAAGCCGAAGCGGCCCGCCAGCGCGGGCGAGGCGGCGAACACGACGCCCGCCGCCGAGAGCGCGGCGCCGACTGCGCCCACGACGCAGAGCATCAGGATGCGCGAATTGCGCTTGAGCAGGTCGCGGGCGTCGATGCCCATCAGGATGCGGGAGCAGAGCAGCGCGAGGGACACGGCCGCAGCGGCGCGCGGGATCTGCTCGATGAAAGCGCCGCCTCCCGTCGCCGCGGCGCTCCAGGAGGCGAGGCCGAGCGTCGCCGCGGCGACGCCCAGCGCGTAGAGCAGGGCGAGGAGGTCGCCGTTTCTGAACGACACCTCCTCGATGCCGGCGAGGAACTTGCGTTCCCGGCTCCCGACCTTCTTCAGCCGCGTCCTGGAAATCTCGATTTTCATCGCCCGTATCCTGTTCTGGCGCGGCGGTTCAGCCGTTGGCCTTCTTGAAGTCCGCCATGAAGGCGACGAGGTCGGCGACGCCCTGCGGCGGGAAGGCGTTGTAGATCGAGGCGCGGATGCCGCCGACGGAGCGGTGGCCCTTGAGGCCGTTGAAGCCCGCCTTCGTGGCCTGGGAGACGAACGCCGCCTCCAGATCCTCCGTCGGGAGGCGGAAGGTGACGTTCATGTCGGAGCGGCATTCCTCGACGGCGGTGCCGCGGTACCAGCCTTCGCTGTCGTCGATGGCGTTGTAGAGCAGCGCGGCCTTCTCGGCGTTCTGCTTGTAGAGGGCGTCGCGGCCTTGCTTCTTGACCCAGCGCAGGACGAGCGCGAGGATGTAGATGGAGAAGCACGGGGGCGTGTTGTAGAGCGAGTTCTCCTCGATGTGCGTCGCGTAGCGCATCATGGTGGGCAGGCTCTCGGGCGCCTGTTCGACGAGGTCCTTGCGGACGATGACGACGGTGAGGCCGGAGGGCCCCAGGTTCTTCTGGGCGCCGGCGTAGACCAGGCCGAACTTCGAGATGTCGAACGGGCGGGAGAGGATGTCCGAGCTCATGTCGGCGACGAGCGGGCAGGGGGCGTCGGGGAACGTCTTCCACTGCGCGCCGGAGATCGTCTCGTTGCTGGTGATGTGCAGGTACTTGGCGCCCGGGGTGAGCTTGAGCTCGGCCGGGGAGGGCACGCGGGTGGGGATTTCCTTGCCGCAGTCGGCGACGACGTTGACCTTGCCGACCTTCTTCGCTTCCTTGATGGCCTTGGACGCCCAGGTGCCGGAGTTCGTGTAGTCGGCCGTTTCGCCGGGGCCGAGCAGGTTCATCGGCACCATGGAGAACTGCGTGCTCGCGCCGCCCTGGAGCAGCAGGACGGCGTAGTCGTCCGAGACGCCCAGCAGCTCGCGGAGGCTGGCGATGGCTTCGTCGTGGACGGCCTCGTAGGCCTTGGCGCGGTGCGAGGATTCGAGGATCGACATGCCGGTGCCTTGGAAGTCGAGGAGTTCGGCCTGGGCCGTCTGGAGGGCTTCCAGCGGCAGGACGGCGGGGCCGGCGTTGAAGTTGTAGATGCGAGACATGGCGGGGTGCTCCTGTGTAAAATGCAATGATAAGCATGGCGCCCCAGGCAGGGCTCGAACCTGCGGCCTGCGGTTTAGGAAACCGCTGCTCTGTCCAACTGAGCTACTGGGGCAAAGGAAACCCAAGATTCTAGGTCTTCCGGCCCGCTTCGTCAAGCAGTGGGACGCAATCTATTTTCGTGCGAATGGATCCCGTGGATCAAGAGGATCGATCCGCACATCCCACGTCACGCCCGGCCAGCGCCAGGTCAAGTTCCAGGCCCGCAGCTCTTCCTCCTGCGGCTGCGAGGGGATGTCGGCGCACGGTTCGAAGACCGGCGCCTCGACCGCCTCGCCATCGACGGAGACCCCCCAAAGGGTCACCATGGCCAATGCGTCTCCAAGCGCCGTTCGGTCGAGGTCGAGGCTCCAATCTGCAAGGCGCGCCGGCTCTCGCCGCTCGACGAGGGCGGGAGCCGGCGTCGTCGCATCGAATCGACCGGTCAAGGGCACGCACTGAATCGCCACCGTCCGTTTCGCGAGCCGGATCAGCATTTGCCCCCAGCCTGCGGACGGGGGGCGCGTCTCGATGTGCATCGCCGGCTCAACCAACCGCAGCCGATCCGTCAGACGCGTCCAGGCGCTGACAATGGCGGGCATGATCCGAAGCACGAGGAGGTTGCCGTCCTTCATCAAGCAGAAGGTTCGCCCGGTGATCGGCAAACGAATCTGGTGGGTAAGGGCATTGGCCAGATAGGCGGACCGCTTGACTGCGGCCGGATGGGAGCGGACGACCGAGTTTTCGTCCGTCTCCCACTGCCAAAACCCCCACAGCCCTTCGGGGCTCCAGAATGCGGCGGGCATGGACTGCCACGAGAGCCCCCAGGTCGAACGATCCGCGCTGGCCATGAGCGGATAGCGGCGCATGCCCCCAACACGAACGTCGGGAGCCAGCCAGGCTTCGGCGCAGGATCCACCGAAGCAGGGAACACGAAGCGATCCGGACCGCGGCTCGACCGTTGGCGGAGCCAGGCGATCCCATCCGTGGCTGTGGAAGAGCGGCCCCAGCACTGGCAGGTTCTGCACCTCCTTCAGCGCGAAAGGCGCCTGGATCGGACTGATCCGGCTCCGATAAGGAAGACGGACTGGCCGATTGATGAAATCATACGTCCGGATCGCCGGCACGCGCGGGCCTTCCCCATAGGCGTCGTCGATCGCCAGCAGTTCGCTGAACAGCCCCGTGTACAGCGTTCGGAGGTCGTCCGGCAGGGAACGGGAAAAAAGCAGGAGCAAGGACAACTCGTCGAGGCAGACGCGGCTGTAAACGTCGCTCATGTGCTCGCCCCATCCCCAGCCGTGCTCGTGCCAATAGCGCGCCGCGTCCGCCATGATGCCGGCGAGGGAGGGCGTCGGCGCGCCACAGAACTCACCAAGCAACCACGCGCAGACCACGTCGCCCAAAAACTTGTTCGGATAGTAGAACATGCGTCCTTGGGCTTCCCGATCGAACCACACGCGAAGACCACTCAAAATCGCGTCCAGCGTCTCGCGGGACAACGCGTCCAGCTCCTCGCCGTGGCACAGCCGCAGGGGAATCAGGCCGAGGGCGACGAAGAATGCGGCGTTCGTATCGACGGGGCCGGGCTCTTCCAGATACCATTTCAGACATCCACGCCGTTCGCCGCCCTGCGCCTGCATGTCGCGAAGCGTCTGGAGAATGCCTCCAGCCTTGACGGCCCCGATCTGGTTGAGCTGGGCGGCCAGCAACAGCCGAGAACTGGCGGTCGGCGCGGCATGAACGCAAGCCAGCCGGCTCACCGGAGCCGTATGCCCTCCCCCTTCCTGCCGCCAAAGCCCCGCCGCCTCGTCCCACTCTTCCGTCCAATTCAATTCCAAACGCGTGTTGCTTTTTGACATGTCAAAACCCTTTAGTGCGGGATGGCGATTTCCGAGACCCTGGCCATGCCGTGGCGGCGGAGGTAGGCTTCGATGCCGGCGATGACGCGGAGGGGGGTCGTGGGGTCGATGAAGTTGGCGGTGCCGACGGCGACGGCGGTCGCGCCGGCGGCGAGGAGCTCGATCGCGTCCTCGGGCTCGGAAATGCCGCCCATGCCGATGATGGGGATGTCCACGGCGGCGGAGGCCTCCCAGACGAGCTTCACGGCGACCGGGTGGATGGCGGGGCCGGAAAGGCCGCCGGTGACGTTCGCGAGGACGGGGCGGCGGGCCTCGATGTCGATCGCGATCGCCGGCAGGGTGTTGCAGATGCTCAGCGCATCCGATCCGGCGTCCGCCGCGGCCTTGGCGAAGACGCGGATGTCGGGGACGTTGGGGGCGAGCTTGGTGACGAGCGTGAGCGAGGTGGCGGCGCGGACGGCGCGGACGACGGACGCCATCAGCGCGGGGTCGGCGCCGAAGGAGGCGCCGCCTTGCTTGACGTTCGGGCAGGAGACGTTGAGCTCGAGCGCGTCGACGCCCGGCACGCCTTCGAACAGGGCCGCCGCCTCGGCGTAGGCTTCGACGGTGGCGCCCCAGATGTTGACGATGACGGGCGCGCCTTTTTCGCGCAGGAAGGGCATGTACTCCTCGATGAAGCCCGGGATGCCGGGGCCTTGCAGCCCGATGGCGTTGAGCATCCCGCCGCGCACTTCCACGATGCGCGGCGTGGGGTTGCCGTCGCAGGGGTCGGTGCGCAGCCCCTTGACGGTGACGGCGCCGAGCGCGGCGATGTCGACGAGGTCGGCGTATTCGCGGCCGTAGCCGAACGTCCCGGACGCGACGGTCACGGGGTTCTTCATCTTGAGGCGGCCGAGGGTGACGGAGAGATCGGGCGTCATGGCTAGAGTCCTTCCCAGACGATGGCGCCGGAGGCGAAGACGGGGCCGTCCTTGCAGACGCGCGCCTGGACGACCCGGGTTTCGCCGACCGGGGTCGTGCGTCGGATCTTCTGCACGCAGCCGAGGCAGGCGCCGACGCCGCAGCCCATGTGGCGGTCGAGCGACAGCCAGGCCTTCCGGCCCCAGCGTTCGGCGCGCTGGTCGACGGCGGCGAGCAGCGGCCCGGGGCCGCAGGCGAAGAGCTCGGCGGCGGTGGCGGGGTGTCCACCCTGCCACGCGTCGAGGGCGGCGGTCACGAAGCCCCGGGTGCCGAGCGAGCCGTCGTCGGTGCAGACGCGCGTCTCCCAGCCGATCGCCTTGAACTCGTCGATGAGCAGCACGTCCCTTGCGGAGCGGCCGCCGGCGAAGAGGACGCCCTTGCGGGGCGTTCGCCTGGCGAGGAAGAGCAGGGGGGCGACGCCGTGGCCGCCGGCCACGAGGAGCGGGGTGGCTTCGGGCGCGGGCCGGGGGAAGCCGTTGCCCAGCGGGCCGAGGATGTTGGCGACATCGCCCGGCTTGAGCCGCGTCATGGCCGCCGTGCCGCGCCCCACCTGCTTGTAGAGGATGCGGAGCCGTCCGTCCGCCGCATCGCAGATGCTGAACGGGCGGCGCAGGGAGGCGGGGTCGATGTTGGGGATGCGCAGGTGGATGAACTGGCCGGGGCGCGCGGCGGCGGCGATCCCGGGGGCTCCGAGCGTCATCATCCGGTAGTCCGGCCCGACGGGGTCATTGGCTAGAATGGGGGAGTCCGAGAGTTGCATGGTGTCAATCTGCGCCAAAACCGGGCATACGGCGGGAGGCGCGCATGTCCGGTTTCTCTTGTTCGAAGCCTGGCGCCCGCGGCGGGGCGCCGGCGTGGATGGGGTCGAGCGCGCCTACTCCGCGGCGGCCTCCGCCTTTTCGGCGGCGCGGGCGAGTTCGCGAAGGACCTGCTTGGGGCGGGCGACCTTCATGCGGATTTCGCGGGGGTTCATCTTGTCCGCGACTTCCTGGGGGAAGCCGAGGGCGAGGAGGCGCTTCTTCTGCTCCTTCTGGCGGCGGAGCCGTTCGGCGGCCTTCTTTTTGGGACGACGGACGTGCTTGATCCGCTTGACGGCATCATGGTTCTGTAGCGACATGGATAGACTCCGGGTTCTTTGGGAAAATCAAATCGTCATTTTTGCCTTTCCACGCGAAAAAGTCAAGGCGTTTCCGCTTGACTTTGGTTTGTGAAAAGCGGAAACTTTCCCTTTGCAAGGCGGCAAACAGGTTTTGATGTCGCGGTGGTCGCCGCCACCCGCAGGAGCCGCCGCCCTTGGATCGCAGTTGTCTGCGATTGAACAGATTCGAACAAAGAAAGTGTTTCTGTCGTCACGCCGTTTACGTCGTGGCGAGCCTATGAACTCAAAAGCCAGCGTCCTTGCGGCGCATTCGAGGCGCCAGTCCCGATTTGACAATCCGTTGAATCGGCTGGCATGCGCACAGACCGCGGCGCTCTTCACGCTGAACGACACGATGGAGGCCGTCAGCCCACCGATCTGCGCAGGCGACGAAGACGAAGGCCTGAGCATCGTCGACATTCGCGACGCCCAGACGCCGGCGTTTCGAAAGCTCTGGATGATCTACAACCTTTCGTTTCCCGAGGACGAGCGTCGTTCGTTCCTTGAGCACGAACGGCTTCTTGACGATCCCCGATTTCATTTCGGCGCGATTTGCGACGAAGGGGTGGTGGTGGGGCTCGTTTCCCATTGGGAGCTTCACGACATGCTTTTCATCGAGCACCTTGCCATCGCCCCGGAGCATCGATCCGCAGGCCATGGCGGTCGTGCCCTGGAGCATTTGCAGTATTATGCCGATCGCATGATCGTCCTGGATGTCGAGCCGGCGGAAGAATCGCCGATTGCCGCCCGTCGCGTTCGGTTTTACATGCGTCATGGTTTCCGCTATTGTCATCGCTCCGTCGAGCTGCCGACCTACTGGTTTGCCAAGCCGGCGCCCTCTCATCTGATGGTCTGGGCGCCGAACAACGTCAAGCTCACGCAGAAGCAGATCATGAGCATGATCTGCCGCGGCATCTACAATCTTGACGTGGCCGTCGCCAAGTAGGCGGCCCCGCACGCCACAGGGGGTGTGGGGCGGGGACGAAGCCCCGCGCCCTACGAGAAGCTAGCGGTCTGTGAGGTCGCGGATTTGCGTGGTGGGCGGGAAGGCGAAGCCGGAGTCGCGCAGGTGTGGCGAGCAGGGCGCGAACTGGTGGAAATCAACCACCACTTCGCCGACGCCGTCTTCGAGCGAGACGATGGTGTTGGTGAAGCCGCGGTTTTTCACCGTCCGCACGAGCCAGGTGAAGTCGAAGGGGCCTTCGCCCAGCACAAGGTCTTCTTCCAGCGACACGGCGCCTTGGCGCACGGCGAAGCGCGCGCGGCCGCGGTTGACGCGGCCGACGACGCGGAACGCGAAGTAGCCGTCGAAGTTGTGGCGGATCTGGGTGGGGCGGATGACATGCCAGTGGATGTCGCGTCCGTCCCAGTCGTTTCGGGGGACTTGCTTGTGCGATATGAAGCTTGAAGGGTCCTCGGCAGTTTTGTCGCGGTCGCCGAGGATGATGGCGGGGTGGGGGAGCGCGGGTGGATCGCCGATCAGCGTTTGGAACACTTCGGGATTGGGGTCTTGGTCTTTGGCGACGAAATGTCTCCATCCATTCTTCAGCGAAATGAGGAAGATGTGTGTGTCGGTCTTGCTGTTCTCCAGTCGGTCGGACTGGAAGCCGAAGGCAAACGCCGTTGCGAACGTGGCGGTCGCGAGCGAGCCGACGAGCTTTGGGTTTCGCTTCCAGATGAAAAGCAAGGCGGTGAAGACCATGAGCAGCGCGATGAATGCGGAGGCGCAGGCGATGGAGCCGGGGTTGACGTTGTCCAGGTAGGACGTCAGCGGCTCCCAATAGGCGTGGAAGCCGATGTAGTCGCGGAGTTTTTCGGGCACGCGGAAGAACGGGGCGGGGGATCCTTCGATCCAGCCTCCGACGTAGGCGAAGAAGAGCACGGGCATGCTGGCGAGGAAGTACAGCCAGACGCGCGCGGGGCGCCCGCAGCGGGAGAGCGCGAGCGCCGCGGGGGGCAGGAGCGCGGGGACGGCGGTCAGCAGGTAGCGGCCCGGGATGCAGGCGCCGGCGAGCGCGGCCGATGTCGTGCAGCTGGTCAGCAGCACGGAGGCGAAGATCGCGGCGGATTCCGTTGCCCTCAGGGCGGCGCGCTTCCCGAGCGCGGCGCAGAAGGGCAGCGCGACGACGAACCAGAGCAAGGCGGGCAGCAGGCCGAGCAGGCCGCGTCGATCCGTGAACATGCCCCACATCGCCACGGGGTAGCTGAAGAGCACTTTCCTGTAGTCATACGCCTGCGATCCGGAGTAGAACGTGGCGTGGAAATGGAGCAGCGCGAAGCCGAAGGCGGCGTAGATCGCCGCGAAGGCGAGGAGCCTGCGGAACTTGGGGCCGAGCTTTTCATCCTTCATGAAAAGTCCCTCGAAGCCGAAGAAGGCGGCGACGACGAGGCTTGGCGGCGCCCAGCGGACATGTGCGCAGGGCAGAAAGCCGCAGCAGACTGCGGCGACAAGGGTCGCGGGCCAGCGGCGTTCCCGCTGCGCCGCCAGCGCCCAGCAGCCCCATGCGAGCAAGCCGCAGCCGAGGATTTCGGGCAGAAAGCGCGTGCTGTACAGCACCCAGGTGTACGAGAACGCGAGCGACCAGGTCACGACCGCCGCGGCGCGCGGCGGCGCTTTCGCCGCCAGGCATGCCGCGCGGCAGCCCGCAACGCCAAGCGTGGAGATGATCGCGAGGGCCAGCAGGCGTCCGGTCGAGCCGAAATAGCCGAAGGGCCAGGTCAGCAGCGGGAGGCCGAAGGAATGGTAGCTGTATAGCCTGCCCTCTTTGTTTTCGATGATGTGCGAATGGCCCAGGGAGTCACGGCCATGTTTCTGGATCGTCTCCTCCATTTCATTTGACAGCTCAAGATCCCCGTCGGCGACGAGGCTTTCGAGTTGGATCAGGTAGTGTGCTTCGTCGCCACTTTTTCTTTCAATTTTTTCCGAAAAATGCAATCCCGCGGCGAAGATGAAGATGCCGTAGGCGAGAATGGACCACGAGAAAACCCGTGTTTGCTGGCCTGAATGATCGGCGGCGACCGAGTCGCCGAGAAGGTTTTCAAGCGTCCATGCCGCGATCGCGGCGCAGCCGTAAGGGAGGAACAGGCCGGCTGCGGTGAAGCCGATCCAGGGGGCGAGATAGCCGCCGAACGCGGCGAGGGGCAGAAAGAGCAGGGGACGAAGCGCCCGCACGATCCGCGCGGGCCGCCCCTTGTCGTTGGCAAGCCGTCGGCCAATCCATTGCCAGGCGACCATGATCGCGGCCAGCAGGACGATCGCGAGAAAAGGGGCGGCGTCCATGACGGGCTTGGACGCCCATGCGTGGAGCGTGACGCCCGAGGCGGTCCTGAAGGATGCGGCAAGCGGGTGGGCGAGCAGCCACGCGAAGAGCGCGGGAAAGGGCAGCATGACGGCGACGGATTGGACAATGTTGCGCAGGGAGGGTTTCATGAGGGTGTGCCTCCAGATTGAGCAGGGGGTTTGACGTTGGCGCGGAACCGGGCGAGGGTGCGTGGGACGACGCGCGAGAGGCGGATGTAGCGGAACGCGTTTCCGGCGCCTGCGGCGCGGAGTGCGCGGATGAGCGTTGCGGCGGGTTGCGGTTTTGGGGTGAGGCGGGAGGCCAGCCAACGGTTTGCCTCGACGCCCAGGGTCGCCATGGCGCGGAAGGCATCGGCTTCGCGGCGGTCGATCCCGGGGAGGGAGTCGAGCGTGTCGGCATGGCGGTTCAGCACGAGGCGGAGGTTGTCGGCGTATTCCGTTTGCTTCTCGGCGAAGCCGACCGTTTGGGATTCGCGGTGGATGCGGAATTCGGACAGGCGTTCGGGGAGTTGGACGAGATCGTGGCGGCTGGCGAGCCGCAGCCAGAAGTCCCAGTCGGCCGTGTAGCGCAGCGTGTCGTCGAGATAGCCAACGGAATCAAGCAGCGAACGCCGGAACAGGACGCCGGGCACGGCAAGGTTGTTTTGGACGAGAAGCTGCGGGAACCAATCGGAAGGCGGGAGACGACGCTCAACCGGCATTTTGTTGTGCGCGATCGTGGTCGGCTGGGAGAACCAGTCGATGGCACGGCGCCGGAGGCGCTTTGAGGGGAGGGACCAGCTCCCGCACGATTTCCCCTTGCCGTCGATGAAGCGAACCGGGTGCGCGAAGACGTGGGCGTCGGGGAAAGCCGCCACGCTGTCCAGCAGGGTCTTCAGCCGCGTGGGCATGTAGGCATCGTCCTGGTGGAGGAAAGAGACGAAATCGCCTGTGGCTTTTTCGAGCGCGCGGTTGGTGGAGGCGACCCAGTTTCCTTGGCGCGCGCCGTCGATGAGGGTGATGGGCAGCGTCGCCGATGCGTCGCGGAGGATGCGCGGAGAGTCGTCCGTCGAACCATCTTCGGCGACGATGATCTCCAGCTTCCCGGGATGGGGCGTCTGGGCGGAAATCGAGTCGAGGGCGTGGCGCAGGTGTTTCGCGCCGTTGAACACGGGCATGACGATGCTGATCGCGGGGGCTTCGGGCATGGGTTTCCTTGGCGTTGCGGCGGTGTCAACCTCGACGGATGGCCTGGGAGTCGAAGTGGAGTTCGAGCATGCTGAGCATCAATGCGTTCATGATGGTGAGGAAGCCGCTGAGGACGAGCGTGAGCGCGAAGACGGACGGGCGGATGGCGAGCAGCTCGCCCCGCCCGGCCGCCCACCAGTTGATGAGCACGCTGACGAAGACGGCCACGCCGCCGATGCCGAGGAGCAGGCCGAGGACAAGCCAGCGTTCGAGGCGGAACTTTGCCGGCGGCGCGGCGTCCTGTCCGCCAAGGCCGACGAAGCGGCGGAACTTCGTCGCGAAGGCCGAGAACCAGAGGAGCTGGATCCCGATGCAGAAGACCGGCACGGCGTAGAAGAGGTGGTGGTAGTCGAAATGCACGTTGCCGACGGTGACGGGGCCGAGCGAGAGCAGCAGGATCATCATGCCGAACACGACGCTCAGGATCCAGCCGGGGACGGTGAAGACGACATGCGGCGCGAAGAGCAGGATGAAGCGCAGGTGGCGCCAGCCGTCGCGCCACGTGTTGAGATGGGGCTTGCGGTCGCGCGTGTCGGCACGCAGCGAGCAGGGGAACTCGACGACCTTCAGGTCGCAGAGCGCGGCCTTGATGAGCATTTCGGAGGCGAATTCCATGCCGCCGGAGACGAGGCCCATTTTCTCGAACGCCTGTTTTGAGAAGGCGCGCATGCCGCAGTTGCAGTCGGTGATGCGCAGGCCGAAGAAGCGGCGGATGAGCCAGGTGAGCACGGGCGTGCCCAGATGGCGGTGGAGCGGGGGCATGGCGCCGGGCTCGATGTTGCCGCGCAGCCGGCTGCCCATGGCCAGGTCGGCGCCTTGCTGGACGGCGCGGACCATGTCGAGCGCCTCGCGGAAGTCGTAGGTGGCGTCGGCGTCGCCCATGACGACGATGCGGCCCCGCGCGGCGCGGATGCCCGAGAGCAGCGCGAAGCCGTAGCCCCGGCGTTCGGCGGGAACGACGCGCGCCCCGGCGGCTTCGGCGAGCGATTGCGAGCCGTCGTCCGAGCCGTTGTCCGAGACGACGACTTCGCCGGGCGCGCCGACGGCGTCGATCAGTTCGCGCGCCAGGCCGACGGCCTTGGCGATCGTGGCGGATTCGTTCAGGCAGGGGATGACGACGCTGAGTTCAAGATTCGTGTCTGGGGTTTCCATGATGGGGGCTCCTTGCGGCTGAAGAGGGCCGGGGGTGCCAGGCCGTCAGTGCGATGAAGATGATGGACAGGATGAGCGCGGAGAGCAGGAAGCTGGCGGCTCCGCCGGCGACGCCGTGGTTGCGCACGGCAAATGGGGTGAAGGCGCGGCTCGCGGCGGCCGCGAGCACGATGCCGAGCAGACAGGCCGTCTGGCGGCGGCGGATGATGAGGATCGACTGGAAGACATGGTATACGGCAATCAGGGCGCCGCCGGCAATCAGCACGCAAAGGGCGCCGCGATGGGGCGTCAGGTCGATGCCGTAGAGGAGGGTGAGGAAAGGCATGCCCCATGCGTAGGCCAGCAGCAGCGTCGGCGCGGTGAACGCTGCGATCCAGGCGAGCTGAAGGCCGATTTGGCGGCGGAAGCCCTGCCTGTCGCCCGCTTTGCTGCGATGCGCCAGATCCGTCAGCGCCGGGCGGAGCACGAAGCTGGAGAGCAGGATCACGAGGTATGACGGCATGAACAGCGCGTTGTATTCGGTCATCCGTCGCTCGTCGAGAAAGCGGTCGATCGCATAGCGGGAGAGGTTGTTGAGGTAGATGAACAGGAAGGCGTTTGTGGCCAGCGGCAGACAGGCGAGGAGCAGCTGGCGCTGCTTGCGGAATGAACCGCGTAAATCGAGGCGGGCGAAGGAGGGGATGAGCGCGCCGTCCATGCCGATGAGCAGCAGCCAGTGGAGCAACGCCATCCAGGCGAACGCGGCGAGCATGTCCCGCGTGATCCACAGCATGATGCAGAAAAGGACCAAGGGCAGCATGGTCTTGAAGAACATCCCCTTCGAGGCGATGTCAAGCCGGCCTCGTTGCTGATAGCGCCCCTCGAAGACATCGGAGAAGGATTCGCCCGCCCGGAGCGCGAGCAGCAGCAGGAGGGCGATGGCCTTGTCGCGGCCCATGCCGGTTGCGACGATCCAGACGGCGCCTGCCACGCCCATCAGCCCGACCGTCAGCACCCGGGAGAGGAGGTAGTCGCTGAACGAGTAGGCCTCATCCACATCGGAGACTTGGAAGGGGCGCATCTGGAAGAGGCCGATGGTGATCAATTGCTGTGAAACGGCGAGCGCGATGCTGAACACGCCGCCCCAGTACGGGCCCTGCCCGCCGAGGAGCCGCACGATGAGAACCAGGAGAATGAAGGAGCTGGCGCTGACGCCGCCCCCGGAGAGCGCCGTCCAGAAGTAGGTGCGCCGCGCCAACGCGCCGGGGCGTTCCAGGCGGAAGAAGCGCAGCACCCAGCTTCCGACGCTGGAGGTCGGGTTGCGGGGCGGCAAGGGGGGCGCGGCGTGTTCCATCGTCATTCGGGCCAGGCGTTGCAGCGGGAGGGATGGAGCCACTTCTCCCGAAACCGGGCGTAGCGCAGATACTCAGGCGAGTACTTGTACCAGGGGAAGCGGGGGAACTTGAAGGTCTGGCCACGGTGGTCGCGGACGACGTAATCCGGATCGTAGGCGCCGTTCAGGACGCGGATGCAGGCGGTCCTGGCCTCGGCGGCGGTGTCGGCCACCAGGTCGAGGGCGGCGCGGAAGGTCTGGCCACGGGTGCAATCATCGTCCACCAGCAGGATCTTCCGGCCGCGGACGGATTCCGGGCAGTCGCCGAGAACGACCGGCTCGTTGCCGTAGATTGCGTCCCGCAGGAAACAGCCGCCGATGATGTCGTCCGTGTCGAGGTTGCCGATGCGGATTTGGCGGTGGGTGATGCGGATGGTCTCGAAGGGGAGGCTCAGCGCCCGGGCCACGTGGAAGGCGGGGAACAGGCCGCCGTTGGCGATGCCGACGACGACCTCGGGCGCATAGCCGGAATCGCGGACTTTTTCGGCGAGCCGCACGGCAAGCTGCTCGACTTCGGCCAACGAGAAGAACGATCCGCCTGTCAGGCGGAAGGCGGTCCTCTGCAGTCTGGTGAAGATGCGCTCCGGCAGGGTCAGCGCGGAATGCTTGCCCCAGATGCTCTTGAGACGCAGGCAACCTCGGAAGAAGAATGTGTCTCGCTTGACGTGGATGTTGCCTGGAGTCCAGGGGAAGTTTTGGGACGTCGGCGCTTCTGGAAGCTCGAACGTGGCGCGGCCGATCTCCTCGGGGAAGTGCGCGTCGATGCCGGGGAGCCCGACCTTGCCGTGGCGGGCGCAGTCTGCTGCCGCACGTCGATCGTGGCGGGCGGAGAAGGTGCGGCAGTTGAAGGTTTCGACGACGTCCGTCCGGGCGAAGGCGCTTTCATGGACCTTCGGCTTGAGCGAGGACGAACGCCACGTGTCATGCGGGTGGGGCAGGGCGACGATCCCGCCCTGGGCCCGGATTGCGGCCATCGTCGCTTCCACGCTCTGGCCTGGCGCGACGTCCTCCTTGAGGAAGAGGCCGATGATCTCGCCGGCGTTCGTCATGATCTCCGCGCCGACGACCGTGTGGAATTCCGGGAAGCGCTCCTGGAAGCGGCGCGCGCCTTCGATCGTGTCGTGGTCGGTGATGAACAGGCAGTCGATTCCGGCGGCCCTGGATCGACGCGCCAGTTCCGGCAGCGTGATCCTGCCGTCGCCGGAGTAGATCGTGTGGATGTGGAACATGCACTTCATCGCGCTGCGCCTTTTTCGTTCCCCATGGGGTCCTTTAGAATCGTGAGTTTGCGTTTTGCCGTCCGATTGTACCCCAGTCCCCCGTGAGGTTCAAGCTTTTGCAGCGTTTCACAACGTTTTGAACTTTTGCTGGACGTGAAGCGGGGTGGGAGTGTAGACTGCATGATTCATTCGATAGCGAGGAGGATTCCATGGGACGACTTGAAGAACAGATCGCCAAATTGAAGCGGCAGCGCAACGCCGTCATTCTCGCCCACAATTATGTGTGCGGCGAGGTTCAGGATGTCGCGGACTTCGTTGGCGATTCGTTGGAGCTGAGCATCAAGGCCCGGGATGCCGCCGCGCCGGTCATCGTCTTTTGCGGCGTTTCGTTCATGGCCGAGACTGCCAGGATTCTTTCGCCTGATTCCACGGTGTTGCATCCCGTTCCTTCGGCCGGCTGTCCGATGGCGGATGCGGCGACGGCTGAGGCGGTGCGCCAGTACAAGGCGGCGCATCCGGATGTCGTGCTCGTGGCCTACGTGAATTCCACGGCCGCTGTGAAAGCCGAGGTGGATGTCTGTTGCACGTCTGCGAATGCCAAGCGCATTGTCGCCGCAATCCCCGCAGCCCAGCCCATCATGTTCCTGCCCGACCGGAACCTTGGGGCGAATGTCGCGCGCGCGCTGGGTCGCAAGATGGAGCTTTGGCCGGGTTTTTGCCCGACGCACGACCGAATCAAGCCCGAAGACGTGAAGGCGCTTCGCGCGAAACATCCGGATGCCGTCGTGTTGGTGCATCCTGAATGCACGCCGGCCGTCGTGGAGATGGCAGACCACGCGCTGAGCACAGGCGGCATGCTCGAGTTCATGCGCGAATCCACTGCGCGGACGTTCATCCTCGGCACGGAATGCGGCGTCCTGCACCGGGCGCACAAGGAGAATCCCGACAAGGAGCTGATTCCGCTGGAGCCCCTGCCGATGTGCCCGAACATGAAGAAGATCACGCTCGAGAGCATTGTCGAGTCGCTCGAAAGCCTGACGTTCAGGGTCGAGCTTGACCCGGGGCTGATGGATCGTGCGCGCCTGCCCGTCGAACGCATGCTCGCGAGCTAGGCGCGCCTCGGCTGCCGCACGACCGACGAAGGTCATCTCGCGATTCAAGGCAGTTGAATCGCGAAGGCGCACGGGATCTGGGTTCAGGGCGTTGCACGGCAACGTGTTGTCCACGCATCGACCACAAAAGGGATGTCCGCCGACGAGGAGCGCGCGAATGTCCAGTTGGTGAAATTCAAGTCCTGAACCCTGAACCACGGCTCCCGGCCCCTTGGTGTGTGGCAACGATGTCGAACCACACCCCCGGCGACCGAACGATTGCTTTTTTCCTCGATTCACGGCAGGCATAGATGATATGCTGGTTGCAGGTTCAGCGCAAAGGGCGTCATGGAAAAAACACAGAGGAAATCAACGACGGGATTCGCGGTCGACTGCGTCGCGCAGGAATGCGCGGGCATGGGGTACGACAAGCTCTGCATGATTGATTTGTTCGCGGGGGCGGGCGGTCTTTCAGAGGGGCTTTCCATGGCCGGCTTTGAATCGCTTTTCGCTTCCGAGATTGTGCCTGCCTATGCGAGGACCTACCAGTGCAATCATGCCCGGGCTTTGGTGAAGACTGCGGACATTCGCGATCTTGACCCTGTCGAGATCATGAGGGAGTTGGGTCTGAGGAAGGGAGCGTTGGACTTGATTGCAGGCGGCCCCCCCTGCCAGGGGTTTTCAATCAATGCCCCTGTTCGAAGCACCCAGGATCGCCGCAATCATTTGTTCAAGGAGTTTCTTCGCTTTGTCGACGGCTTCGCTCCGCGAGCCGTCTTGATCGAGAATGTGCCGGGGCTGGTTTCGTTTGAACAGGGGGCTACGCTCCATGAGATTTTGGAGGCGTTGGCGCAAATCGGATATGGAGCGGACGTCCACATCCTTGGGGCGGCCTTTTACGGGGTGCCGCAGATGCGATGGCGTACGATCATCATCGGTCTTCGGGGCAGGGTTGTCCCCGCCTACGCTTTTCCGGAGCCTGTGCGTCATGCCCCCATGCATCCGAACTTTACGACCACCTTTGATGGACGTCTGCTCGTGAAGACGCCGACGGCCGAGACGGCGTCTTCGTTTACAACCGTTCGCGAAGCGCTGTCGGATCTGCCGCCGCTTGCTTCCGGGGAAAGGGGCGCACCCGTCAAGGAATATGCCACGCCTCCAACCTGCGACTACCAGCGGTGGAGCCGAACGGGGAGCGGCGGGGTTTGCAACCACGAGGCGTCGAAGCTCTCGGCCATCAATCTCGAACGGCTCAAATACATCAAGCCAGGCGGAAACTGGACTGACATCCCCGAGGAACTTCTGCCGGCCGGCATGAAGCGAGCCCGGAAAACGGATCACACGAAGCGTTATGGGCGCGTTGATCCCGACGGGCTTGGATCCACCATCCTCACGAAGTGCGATCCCCATTGGGGCGCCTACTTCCATTACGACCAGGAACGATCTTTCACCGTTCGCGAAGCGGCGCGCATCCAGTCGTTTCCAGATCATTTCGTCTTTACTGGAACCATGGCCGAGCAGTTTGCGCAGGTCGGAAACGCCGTGCCACCGCTGCTTGCCGAGTCCGTCGGGCTTTCCATTCGAAACGTGTTGCAGGAGCGTCGTCGCTACAAAGTTCAGGAGACGTTTCCGTCGATCTCCCTTCCCGAGGCGAATGTGTACCAGAAAGCCATTGTCGAGGCGCTCGCATGATTGTTGGTGAGTCGCGTTGGTCGCTGGCTGACGAGGTGTTTGTTTGAGGGTCAATTCTATGTTTCAAAAGCCTTTTCCACACTATCGCGAGACGCATGTGCTCGATGGCATCTGGGACTTCAAATGGCTCGGCGACGCCGATCCTGTTTCCGTGAAGCCCAATGCCGTGGACTGCGATGAATGCGCCCCCGTGCCAGGCGTGTTCGACATCGGGCCGAAGCGCCTCAACGCGCGCGGCACGGCGGTCTATCGTCGCAAGGTGCGCTGTCCGGGCGGGCTCAACCGCCTCGACATCGGCGGCCTCGGCCTCTACGGACGCGTCTTCTGGGACGGCGCGCTGCTCGGCGAATGCACCGGCCCCTGGACGCCCTGCGCCTTCGACTTCGAAACCGATCCGGGCGACCACGACCTGGCGATCGTCGTGGACAATCGCTTTTCGGAGGAGCGCCCGACGCTGATGCACCCCTTTGCGGACTTCTACGCGTTCGGCGGCATCTACCGCAGTGTCGTGCTCCGCGCGCTGCCCGCGCAGCGCATCGAGCGCGTCGCGGTGACGACGCTCGACGTCGCCACCGGATGCGTGAAGCTGACGATCCGGACCGCAGGATGGGACGACGGCAAGGCGACGTTTGCCATTGGGTTCGACGGGGGCGCGGCGGAGCCGCACGAGCTGGCCGTGAGGAACGGCGTGGCGACGGTCGAGCTGAACGTGCCAGACTTCAAGGTCTGGACGCCGGACACGCCGGCGTTGCATGCCGTCCGCGTGTCGTGCGGCGACGACGCGGTGGTCGAGCGTTTCGGCATCCGCACCATCGCCACGCGCGGGCAGGAGATACTGCTCAACGGCGAGCCGATCAAGCTTTGCGGCGTCAATCGCCACGAGAGCCATCCGGAGCTGGGTCCCGTCGCGAATCCGCAAATCATGTTCAACGACCTGATGCACGTGAAGGCGCTCGGCGCCAACTTCGTCCGCTGCGTCCACTACGCCCAGGATCCGGGCTTTCTCGACCTCTGCGACCAGGTCGGCGTGCTCGTCTGGGAGGAAAGCCTCGGCTGGGGCAACCCGGAGTCGGACGCTCGGCATCCGCTGTTGCGGCGGGCGGCGGTGGAGGACACCGTGGCGATGGTGCGGCGAGACGTGAACCACCCCTCCATCGTCTTCTGGGGGTTTCTCAACGAAGCCGCCTCGGACACCCAGGCCATGAAGACGCTCTACGGCGAGATCGCGTCCGCGATTCGCGCCGAGGATGCATCGCGGCTGGTGACCTTCGCCTCGAACCGTGGAGAGAGAGACCTCTGCTTGGAATTTGCCGATGTGATCGCAGTCAACCTGTATCCCGGCTGGATTGATTGCGATTGGAGCAGAGAATGCCATGCGATGGTGCGCCCGAAGATCGATGCGCTTGCCGCCTGGGCTTCGACGGGCGGACGCGAGGCCAAGCCGCTGCTCGTGAGTGAAATCGGCGCCTGCGGCATCTACGGAATGCACGACGCGGGGCGCGCGCAGTGGACCGAGGAGTTCCAGGCGGACTTCTTTGCCGAAGCCTGCCGCGCCGTGCTGGAGAACCCGCGTTTCGCGGGCATCGCCTTGTGGCAGTTCTTCGACACCCGGTCGTTTGTGAACATCGGCGCCGTGCGCACCAAGCCCTTTGGGATGAATCTCGCGGGGCTTCTGGACGCCTACCGTCGGCCGAAATTGGCTTATGAAGCGGTGCGCTCCTTGTTCACGGAATTTTTTCCATTGCAATCCTCCCGCCAAATGTGGTAAAGTGGTTGAGTTTTCAAGGAACAAGAGGTCGTTTAAACGCTCCTGCGTTCCGACAAGACAAGGAATTTGTCTTTCCCTCCCGGGTGCCTGTCGCCCAATTGGATAGAGCATCTGACTACGGATCAGAAGGTTGCAGGTTCGAGTCCTGCCAGGCACGCCATTCGATTTCAATGCGGGATAGAGCAGTCCGGAAGCTCGTCAGGCTCATAACCTGAAGGTCGTTAGTTCAAATCTAACTCCCGCAACCATTTCAAAAGCCCCCGGTTTCAAAAGGGACCGGGGGCTTTTTCAGTGGTGAGTGGTGGGCATGGTTGCCCTCATTCCGTCTTTTTGGCGGGTGGCGCCTCCGATGGCTGCTTGTCTGGGCCGGGGTGGAGTTTTTTCGTGAGTTCAATGAGACGCTTGCGGATTTGGCCGTACGTCGAATCCGTGTCCAGCATTCCAAAGTTGGAATGCATCATGCCGGTTGATTGCCCGAGAGCGGCCGTCGTGGGCTTGCCATCGAACATGCCAAACTCGAAGTCGATGATTCTCAGCAAATCGCCGTCTTCGTCTTCGCCTTCACCTTTTTCCCAGATGCGGAACGAAAGCGGACGGATGATGCCCATCTCTGGCGGATGTCTTTCGCGAGATCCCATGTTGAAGTGGACATCGACGCGAATGTGTCCGAGGTCAATCTGCTCGAGGAGCATCCAGGCGAGGTCGTCTCCCTTCTTGATGAAGAGCGCCATGGCCTCTTTGGCGGCTTGATAGCCTTCCTCTCGTTTCTCCAGCGTCATCAGGCACCGGGCCTTGCGATAGAACAGCATCGGATCGTCCGGCGTCTTGACGATCTGGGCTTCGATCTCCTTGAGCTTTTCGGCTGGGCTGTCTTCAGCGAAAGCGGGGCGGGCGACTGCCAGCAGCGCAACGGCGATGATGCGGAACAGTTTCATGAAGTCTCCTTTAGAGGTTGTGCTTTCGCTTCCAGCGCGAGAAGGCGGGCTGGCTGGAGAAGCCGAGGTCGAAGGCGACCTCCTTCATCGTGGCTCCGGCCCGGAGCATGTCCCGCATCCGGTTGACCCGCCAGGCGTTGGCATGCTCGGTGATGGAATAGCCGAGGTTCGCCTTGAAAATCCGGTTGATGTGCGCGGCGCTGTAGCCCGAGAATCGCGTGATCTCCTTGAGATTGCACTCGCGTCCGCTACGTTCGTCAATGTAGGTCATGACCAGGCCCACGACCTGCTGTGCGCTGAGCTTGGCGTCCGTCCCCGGCATGATCGCGATCTGTTCTGGATCCGCGTGTCTGAACCGGGCCACTTCGGCCAAGATGTAGTCGATCGCGCAGAGCGTCTGGACGATGGCGGCCTCGCGGGTTTCCTTTCCCCCCCGGACGCCGTCCCACGCCCGGTTCAGCAGCGGGGTCGTTCCGGCGTCGGCGAAGAGCATCCGGCTCGAGATCGTTCGCCGTCCCGCTTCGAACCGCGCAAAGTAGGCGTAGGTGAAGTCCTTGTAGATCTGGAAGCACAGGACGATCGAATCCGGGGACGTGGGCGGCAGGGACTTGTCGTGAACGTCGCCGATGTCGTAGAGGAAGAGATCGCCTGGACGGCCTGGATGAACCTTTCCGTTCAACCCGTACAGGACCTCCCCCGAAAGAACGAGAAAGACTTCGCGCTGCGGCGGCGTATGCGAATTCGACCTGCGCCACGCCTGCTGGGGATCGGTTCGCAGGGGCCTGATGTCGCAGCGGAAAGAGGAAACGATCCGCCGCGATCGGGAGACCTTGAGCAGGATGGGCGCGAAGGCGTCCTGCATCAAGTCGATCGGCGTGGCGCTGGGGGGCGGGGAATTGGAATCTCTCATGAAGAGGCGAATTATAGCGGGTTGCACCTCCGCAGGTCAAACAGAAGAAACCGCGGCCTTGACGGGGGGGATCAACATTGTTGCCGCACCCAAGGTCCAAGCGTCGTGTTGCACGGGAACGTGTGCCGTTTCGCCGTGTGCGCGCACGATCCCTGGCCGCTCGAAAAGGGTGTTTGCTGAAGTTGACATTTGAAAGTCAGAAAGGGGTAAGTGTTTTCATGGATCATTTTCTTCAGCTTGAGTTATAATTCACAAGTGCAAGATGTGCTTGCCAGCACTTGCCACGCAACGGGTGTCGCACGGGCTGATGGCTGGCGGGATTTAACGACAACGGGGGATTTATGCACAAACTCCATCTCTTCGCCACTCTCTCGCTGGGGTTCGCGTTATGCGCCAGTGCAGGCGACTGGACTGTCGATTCAACTGCGAAAACGATCACGGACGGGGACTGGACATTCAACATCGTAGTCGCCGATGCCAACAATCATAGCTTCATACTTTCGACTAAGAAGACAGAGGGCTCTGGCACTGTACTCGACTTCCGCAACAATGCAATCAAGGATGGAGATGACGTTGCGTGGTCGATGGTCGAGGTCGCAAATAGTGTGTTTAATTCGCTGTCGGCAGTAACCGAGGTGCAGATCCCGGATGCCGTTGCCGTTGTGGGCAATTGGTCGGTCTACAGCATGGCTGCGCTACAGACGATTGTGGTTTCGGACAATATCACCACCATTGGACACAGTTATCTCCGCGCCTGTCCGCAACTGACGTCGGCATCCCCGATGATGCCTTCGAAATTGTCATCCCTGAACTGCCAGGGTGGATACATTTGCAACGATGTTCCCAACTTGACGGTTGACGCCTTGACCTTTGGCGATGGAGAGCATGATGTAACGTTTTTGAATCCTGCTGCAGGCGGTTTTGGTTCCGGCAGTTACGGCAAGCTCGCATTCCGTGAGGGCATTACCTCCATTCCCAAATTTTTTCGTACCAATGGGAACGCCCCGACGGAAGTGACGATACCTTCGACCGCAACCAATATCGTGGGCTATTTCTACTCGCTGAGCAACCAATCGACAACACCTGCGTACAGTGCTGCGAAGGTCGTGCGAATGAACTGCGCGGCGATGCCGACGATTGGGACAGGCGCGTTTTCGGGCTTCAAGGCGAGGACCATCAACTTCATCGTCAAGTACGATGCGTTCAACAGCTATCTCACGGGCAAGTACGTGCCATACGACGATGCAACGCACAAGGCCGACTTTGAGTCGGTCTTCGGTACGGAGATGGAGAAACCGACCGGGCTTCTCAATGCCGGCGGCACTTTCTGCGGCAACCAGTGGATCACGGTCGTGCGCGATGTCTCTGACAAGACGAAGGTCAACGTCACTGCATCTCCGTTGGAACTTGGCGCGGTCACGCCTGATTACGGCACGACGGAGTGCGCGGCGGCCGTTGTAAGCGTGCCGCTCGAAGCCCCTGAGTACGTTGTAAGCGACGACTACCTCTACCGTTGCCAAGGCTATGCGACCGAGCTGGAAGAGTCTGAAGGCGTCTGGTCGGCGCCAGTCACGAACTTCTCGCGGACGGGCACCTTTACCACCACCAAGAAGGAATACGCGCGCATCACCTGGCTTTGGGAGAAGATCGGCGCGAAATTTGTGGCGAATGCCAATGACGGTCTTGGGTCAGTCGCGATTTCGTCTGCGCCAGTTTACAGCAACTGCTATTCATTTGGCGCCGTGGTGACGCTTACCGCCACGAAGACCGGCGCGAGCGAATTCGCCGGATGGTATATCCCGTCGCTCCCGAACGGCAAGAGCGAGGAAGCGACAATCAATGTTACGATTGCCGAGCCGACGGCGGCCTTTGCCTATTTCCCCACAACGTGGCATCACGACGGCGACTGCCTCTACGGCAACGGCTGGCAGGTGCGAATGGAGAGTGCACAGACTGCCGGCGCTTATAATTTACGCATGCTTCAGAGCGCTTATCCCTGTGCAACGGCGGTGACGCCAGGCGCGGCGGTGCTCGACTTCAAGAATCTTGCGATTGACGATGGTTCCGTTGTCGTCGGGGTGAATGCTTCGACCCTGTCGGGATCCAGTTATGACACCGGCACCCGCGATGCGCTGCGTGAGGTTCGTCTGCCGAATACGGTGACGAACATCGGCACGCACTTCTGCTACAACCTCTTGGCACTTCGTGAGGTGGAGTATCCTGAATGTGCAGGATCCATTGGTGCCAGCGCGTTCCGTGAATGTCCTGTACTTGAAGAGGTCGTATTGAAAGGGGCTTTGATGGATGCGCTTGGCGATCGTACATTGGTCAATTTGCCGTCGCTCAAACAACTGACGATGCCCATGGTGCCGTCGACGATCGATTCAACGGCGTTCAACCTCGGCGCTCCCGCGCTGCAGGTGCGCATCGTCATCCCGCATGACAACTCGGGTGGCTGGCAGGCCGTGCTTGATGACGATACGATGACGCGAGACTTGACGCGTGCTGAACAGACGGCCTATCGTCAGGCACATCCAGATGCCAAGATGGCGCTCAAGATTTTACGTAAAAAAGGACTTTATGGCATCGGGCCCGACCAAGAGCAGTATCTTTGCCATGCGGGTCATATCGGCACGACGATAGTCGTCGTGCGCTAGGCCACTGCAAACGGCGAGTTACAACGCGAGCGGAATGAATTGCGATGAACAGAACGACCTGGATGTCTTTTGCCGCCGTGATTGCCACGGTCTTTTGTGGTGGCGTGAACGCGGAAAACAATCCATGGAAGCCATATGAGCGGCTTGATTTCAGAACCAACGTCACGGTGACTGTCGATCATGACTGGACGATGGATCATGGCGTGGAAATGGGGCCGCGCGCCGGCGTCGGAGGTTTGACGTCAAAGATTGTCCAGAAGTCGGGCAATGTCTGTTTCGATCGCCTCAAGGGAGCGCCTCAGTTCTTCCAGCCAGGTGGCTTCGGACACAAGAGCGCCACCACGACTGGCATCTATGAGCTGCAAGGCGGCACCCTGACGCTCACCAATGGGTGGATGACGCTTTCGTCGGGAAATGCGACTGGCATTTTCCGTCAGACTGGCGGCAGGAGCGAGCTATGGGCAGGTTATGTTTTCAACACAAAGAACGACCGCAGTCGTCTGGAGTTGCTTGGCGGCGAGATGGTTTTCCACTCGCTTCGGTATGAAGGGACGGAAGAAACGTGGGTGGTCGGTGATGCTAGAATTGTCTTTGAGGGCGCCCCGTATGTTCACCGGAAATACGTTGCAGGCGGCATTGTCGCCCCGAAGTCGCTTGAGTTGAAAGGCTCGGCTGAACTATGCGTGGCCGAGGACAACGAACTGCTCCTTTGGACTCCGATTTCCGGGACGGGGAAGCTTGTCAAGACAGGCAAAGGCGCACTTTGGCTCCGAAAGGCAGATTATCAGGCCGCCGGTTCGATTGAGGTCAAGGAGGGGCGCGTCAACTACCTCGACGAACAGTCGATTCCCAGACTTGATGGCGACTTCCCGCTGCGAATCGCGCAAATGCACGCCAAGCCGCATGCGAAGGGCGTGGCTTGCCGCGGGGCGGATCAGTTTGACGTCCATTTCTCGGATGCGGGTTGGCCGGTTCGAGCGTGCGATAAATATCCGGCTTCGTGGGTCGGCATGGCGCGCCTTGCGCTTGCGCTCGACAACTACGACGTCGTGACGGTCAACACGCTTTGGAATCATCAGCTTCAGGGCGAGACGGTCCAGATGTCTGTTTTCGCGCCGTACTTCAAGAAATTCCTTGAGAGGGGCGGACTGCTGCTTGGGGCGGATGTAGGGAGTTTCGGTTGGCTCAAGACGATTGATCCTCTGCTTGCCGTCGGCAAAGCCTCGAGTCGTTGCACAGGGCCGTTCCGCGCGGCGAATCCGGGCGAGCAAGTGGTGTCGTTCCCGAATTGCAACGAGGGACGCGTCGTCTTTTCGCATCTGACGCTGCCGACGAACACGCTTTTCAGGAGCGTTGTCGATTGCCATGAGGGGAGCAATACGGCGACGGTCGTCGAGGCCGCCTATGGAAAAGGCCGCGCAATCCTGCACAACTCGTGGATTGCAGGTCCCTATGGTTCGCTTGACGAGACGGAGAACTACCTTGTCCATCATCTGATTGGCGACAAACTCTCGATTCCCGACGGCAAACTCTTCCATGACTGGCGCTTTCCGGAATTCGCACCCGGCGAAAGACTTTCGTACACGCTGCCGGAAATCCGGAATCGCACGAAGAAACCGGTGCGAATGGCGATGGAACATGCGATCGCATCCGTCGAATCCGACGTGCCTGTGGTGAAATCGACGACCACCGTCGACTTCGGCCCTGAGCAACGGAAGGCGCCGGTCGTTGCAGTCGATTCACTGCCATTTGGCGGGAAGGCGGTTGTCACATGCCGAATCACGGTTGATGGCGTCAAATTGCCGCCGAAGCGCAAAGCGGTGGAGCTTCCTGGCACGTTTACCGTCCATTCCCCTGCATTTCGCGGCTTCATTCGCGCGGATCGGGACGAGACGAGACTCATCTCGGTCGACGTGAATCCGATTGGGGTGAATCTTGCCGACTGCACGGTGGTGCTTGACGTGGTCGGTCCGGGTACGAATGTCGCGGCGACGGTTCAAGTGCCGGCCGAGCGTGGAAAGATGCGGATTGCCGTGAATCCGTACAATGCCGCAAAGCAGTTGCACGCGTTCGAGCCTGCCTCCATTCGTGCGACGCTCAAGAAGGGAGCAGTTGTGCTTGCGACGAGCGAAGCGCCCGTGCGGGTGGTGCCGTTCAGGCGCAACTTCCATGATGCGGACGATTGGCGCGTTTTCCGCAAGGATGGAGAGGCCTATTTCCCGCGCGGCGTCTACCATACGCTGCAAAGCGACTACAAGATGCTTGGCGATCTTGGCATGAACTACGTCCAGCAGTGTCCTTGGTGGGGAGATCGTCCAAAGGAATTCCTGCCGATGGCCGAGGAGGCGGGGTTTACTGGGGTCTGGGTGGAGCCGATGAAGTTCTCGAATGACGAGAGTTGCGGCCAGATGGTGCTGAACGAGTTGATTGGCCAGTACCTGGATCATCCCGCGATGGGGTGGTGGTATGTCTATGACGAACCGCATGGCGAGATTGCCAACTTCCGCGCGCGCAGACTCTACGACATTCTTCAGAGCGACATCCGGCATCCGTCGGTCGTGTGCTGCAACAAGCCGCAGCATTGCGGATTCTACAGCCGGATGTGCGACATTCTCGCGCTCGACTGCTACCCGGTTCGTGACGGACGTTTTGCGCAACGCCCCCGTGTGGTCGGCGACTTCATCGACGAGGCGCTTCGCGCGACGCGTGGCGAAGTGCCGGTGGTCATGGTTCTGCCGTGCTTCGGCGATGACAAAGATCAGGGGGGGCTTGGTCATGAGCAGCGCTGGCAGCAGGCGAACATGGTCTGCCAGTGCCTTGTGCATGGTGTGTCGGGCATTTTCTGGTACGCAAACGATTTCTCCAAGGCGAAGACCGATGACGAGATGATGGCGGGACTCAGGGAAAGTTGCGAGACGATTCGCGAGCTCGAGCCGCTGCTCTTCAACCGCGCGACGCATCGCAGCGACGTCTCGGGCGACATTCATTGGCTGTACGGCAAGGACGCGGACGGCAAGAACTACCTGCTTGCCGTCAACGTCGCCGAATCCGAACAGAGCACGGTCATCGACCTGCCCGAACACGATGGCGGCAGGGTTTCGTTGACACTGCCGCCGTGCGGTGTGCACAAGGAGATTTGGTAAGATGAGGGCGAAGCATGTCAGGCACTGATCTGCAGCTGTCGGGCGGCTTTCTGGCGATCCCCGGCACAAACGGCGTCTATTCGCCGGACGGTTCGCGCATTCTCTGCGAGCGGACGATCGATGGCAGGAGCCGTATCGTGCTGATCGAAAACGGCGTGGGCCGGGTCGTCGACACCGGTCCCGGCAACGCCGCGCATCCAGCGTGGCACCCGAACGGCAGGGGGTTCGTCTACACCTGCGGCAACGAGACCAAGACCGCCTGGGCGGCCTTTCAGGCGAAGGCGACGAGCGGGTACCACCTCCATTACCGCCCGCTCGACGGCGAAGACCGCAAAATCACGACCGGGCGCTTCAGGGACTGCATGCCGAGTTTCTCCAAGGACGGCGGGACGGTCTATTTTGTCTCCTCGCGTTGCGCCGGGGAGGATGCGTACGATTCATCCAAAACAGGCATCTACTCGTTGCCGCTCGAAGGCGGGGACATCGTGCCCTGCCGGATCGCGGACGTCGACTGCCGCGGATTCGGCCAGCCCGTCGTCTCGCCGGACGGTCATTGCATTGTCTGGGCGGAGGTGGCCGAGTTTATCGACAATTGGCACCTCTTCATCGCGCCGCCCGTCGGTTCGGAGGCGAGGATGCTCACCCCGAAGGAGCAGAGCGCCTATGCGCCGCGATGGACGCCGGACGGCGGGGAAATCGTCTACACCGGGTTTTCCGTTGGCGACCCCGGCTGGTGCGTTTACGCGATCAGGCCGGATGGAAGCGGCATGCGGCGGATCTGCGAAGGGCGCAATCCTGACGTGCATCCGGACGGCACGGCGCTTCTCTACGACGACGGGCGGTATCTGCGCGCGCGGCGGTTCGACGGCGCGTGCGCGGGATCGCGCGCCCCTGTCGAGGCGGCGAAAAGGACTTTCGAGAAGATCGCGTACGTCGACAGCTTCGATTTCGCGAAGGAGATGGAGACCGAGACTGCCGAGGGTTCGCGCGCGATCATCGATCACGTGCTGAAGACGGGGGCGACGAGCGTGCTGTGGCGAAACGGGGCGGGCATCCAGCGTTATCCAAGCAGGGAGGAGTCGCTGCCTTTGAAGGAGGCGCCGCTCGATAAACGGCGAATCGCGACCATGAGACAGGTCTACGGCTGGCTGCGGTACGATGACTGCGGCGTCGATCTCATCCGGGCGGCTGCCGACCACTGCGCCAGTCTCGGGGTCGAGTTTGGCATCCATCTCACCGTCGAGGACAATCACTACGGCACCTGGGCGATCTCGCCGTGGACCTTCGAGCATCCGCAGTTCTGGGTACGCCGCAAGGACGATTCGCCGTGCTACGGCGGGTGTTCGCTGGTGTACCCGCAAGTGCGCGAGCACAAGCTCCGCATCGTCGAGGAACTGCTCGCCTACCGTCCGAAAAAGATGTATCTTGATCTTTGCCGATGCGGCTGGGACGGCAAATGGTGGTACGTCGAGCCGGCGATCGGGGAGTGGAAGGCGAAATACGGCTGCGAGCCGCCAGACGATTCACGGGATCCGCAATGGACGAAGTTCCTCTCCGAATACACGTATCGTTACTGCAAGGGGTTGCGCGAGCGGATCGACGCGAGCGACGCGAAGTCCGAATTCGTTCTCGGCATCGAACAGGTCGGCGCAACGACCGATTTCAATTTCGCTGTGCGGCTGACGGACTGGAGGCGGCTCGTGAGGGACGGCATCGTCGACGCGATCGCGGTGTCGAGCATCGCGCCGGACTGGAACGATCCGTGGGGGTCGACGCTGCGCATCTATCGTTCGACGGTGCAGGAGGCGCGGTCGCTGAAGCGGGACTGCAAGGTGTATTTTCCGATCATGAACTACAATTTCCCCCAGCGGCCAGGCTACATGGAATACGCGAAGCGCTGCGGCATAGGCGAGGCGGCGGCGGTCAGGAGGCTGCTCGACTGCGCAAGCGAGGCGGGCGGGGATGGCATCACCATGGAATGCGTCGATTACGAGAACTATTCGCCCGAGGTCCGCGAGGTGATCGCGGCGTACGATTCGGACGTGGCCTTGCGGAATCCGGGCGTCTGAATGTGAATAGAAAACACACGCTTTCAATTCCGGTCAAAAGCAGGTTGCTTTCCACTGATGCGGCACGCGAGGCATGCCTTGTCGAACTGAAACGCGCCCATGCCGACAGGGCCTTCGTCTTCAATTCCGATGCACGCATTGTCGAAGAGCAGTGGGGCCCGCAGATTGAAAGTCTCGCCGAAACCGTGCGCTACTTCGCCAGGCGCGGGATGGAAACCGTCGTGTGGATTGGCGAAACTATCGGTCATGGCGGTTCAGTTGAAGCGTACAAGGACAAGAACGAAGAAGGAATCAAACTTGATTTTCAGCCGCTCGTGGCACTTGACGGAACTCCGCAGCCATGCCGTTTCTGTCCCTTTGACAAACGTTTTCGCGATCTTATCGCAAACCATGTCGCGGCAGTTGCGAAGTGCGGTGCCAGGACGATGATTCTCGACGATGATTTTCGCATCAACGAGACGCTGGAGTCCGCAGCCTGTGCGTGTCCTCTGCACCTTGCGCGCATTCGCGAAATCACGGGCATGAAAGATCTGACGCGCGAAGAGTTGGATCGGGCGGCATTCACAGGCAAGGACAATGCCCTTCGCCGTGCCTTCATTCAGGCGAACGGCGAGTCGATGCGTGAATTCGCGCAGGCTGTAAGGGATGCGGTTGACGAGGTCGATCCGATGATACGCATAGGATCGTGCGCTCCGCATTCGACTTATGGAATCGACGGCGCGACTTCGGTTGAAATATCGAGGATTCTGGCGGGGGAGGGAAATCGTCCGCTTCTGCGTGGACATGGGGCGCCGTATTGGCATGGATCATGGATGATGCTCCCGTCGATTTTCGAAATCGCCCGCAATTTCGGCACGATTTCGCGCGAGGAGGATCCATCGATTGAACTGCTTGCCGAATGCGATGCCTATCCCCGTCCGCGATACCATTGCCCGGCCTCCTATTTGGATCTCTTCGATGCCGCCATGCGCGCCGATGGCGTTCATGACGGTAATCTCAAATACATGATCGACTATTATTCACCCCCTGATTACGAGCGCGGATACATCGACATGCACTTGCGCGACGCTGCTGCGCTCGACGAGATATCAAGGGTCTTTGGCGACGGGGCGAATCTTGGTGTTCGCATTCATTCATCGTCGTCTTGCTTCAATGCGTCGGATTTTGCGCTTTCGCCGCGCACGACGGACGGGCCGATTCCGTATGCAGGTTTCGCCTGTGCGTTCGCCGGCGTTCCGACCATCTATCGCGGCGAAAGTTCCGTCCACGCGGCCTTCGGCGAGGATGTTCGTTCGCTTTCCGAGTCGGAACTTGGCAAACCACTTTTGCTCGATGCCGTTTCGGCTTTGATACTGTCCGACATGGGCGTCGACTGCGGCATCAGTCGGGACGGGGAATGGCGCGGAATAAATGCGCGCTTTCTTGTAGATGGCGATAAGGGGATCAAAGCATTGTGCTCAAATGCAAATGCAAGAGTGTGGACTGGCATGCGTGCCGTCGGTTCGGGGAACAATCCGGTTGTCATGCTTGAGGAAGATGGTGCCACGCCTCTCGCGTACCGCTACGAGAATGCGAGAGGGCAGCGCTTCTTCGTCTATCTCTACGATGCGATGAGTTTGTCACGCTGTTCCGGGATGTTCCGGGGATATCTTGCCGGCGATGTTTTGCGGCGCGGCATTGAATTTCTTGCGCCGGATGCATTTCCGATGTTCACCGGGCATCCCGACGTGTATGTTTCGGCGGTGAAGGCAGACGATGGAGCGGTTTCAGTGCTCGTATGCAATTGCTCAGCCGACCCGGTTCTTGATTGCCGCCCCTTCGGCGAGGGGGAAGTGCCGGCATTTTCGTTCCGTTTGTTCAAGATCCCAAGAGTTCATGAGGGAAGGTGGTGCCGGTGTAGTTCCTGGCAATCTCTGTCCTCGGGCTGATCAGCGCATCGAGGGTCGGGCCTCGGATTCCGGTCGAGCCCAGCGCACCCGGCGCGATGATGTCCACAAGCTGGGCCTGTTCCTTTGCAGCGATGGAAATGGCATGGGACTTCACAGTGCGACGCCCTCCTTGGCGGCGATGCTGCGAATGTGCGCGGCCGCCGCCTGGTACGCATCTTCGTTCGAAAGGTGTTCGAGCATCAGGGGCGCGTCTGCATCCAATCGAGACAGGCATCGCAGGAAAACAGGGTAGTCCAGCACGCCTTGCCCGGGTGGCGCTTCGTCGAGATGCAACGTCAGAGTTTCGCGGAGCAGGATGTCCTTGGCATGGCAGGACTTGATGTACGGGCCCAGTTTGGCGAAGCATTCCTCGAGCAGGTCTCCGGTGGCGAAATAGCGCTGGGGGCTGGACACCAGATTGACGGGGTCGAGGTGGACGGCAAAGGCTTTCCGGTCGATGGCCTTGATGAGCCGCAGGTAGGCGTCGGGCGAGTCCGGATGCATCCAAGGCATGGTCTCCAGCGTGTAGAACGACCGCGTCGGCTTGACCGTGTCAATGATGTCGCGGACGCAGGCCACGATCCTGTCGAACGTTTCGACAGTCAGGTTGCCGGGATGAGGCCCGTCCCACTTCTGGCCGAGGGAGCCGGAGATGTTGACGCAACAGCGCGCGCCGATTTTGTCGGCCAGCGCCAGCGAGGCCTTGCACGTTTCAAGCGCCGCCGCCGCCGTCGCCGCATCCGGGCTGAGCGGATTGCTCCAGGCGCCCGCTTCCGCGATGACGATGTCGGCCTTGCGTGCCGCCGCTGCGTAGGCTTGGATGGTGTTGTCGTCCGCATCTGGAGCCACGGGACAGTATGCGGCCCTGTAGCCGGCGGCGGCGACGGCCTCCGCCCAGGATTCCGGTGTCGTGGTTTTTGCGAAGATGGGGCCGCCAAGTCTCATGTCGTGGTCAGGAGTTTGTCGAGCTCGGCCCGCGCTCGCGCGAGGTTGCGAAGGTGGATGCGCGGATGCGCGCGTCGATCCTGCCAGGCGGCCGGCTCCAGCGCGGTCACCTCGAAGATGGCGAGGGTTCCAGGTGCTGCGCCGCGCAGCGTCTGCATCAAGGCGGGCCAGTCGATGACGCCCAGCCCCGGAAGCCAATGGCATTCGTCCACGCCGTCGTAGTCCGAGAGGTGCAGCGAGTGCAGCCGCGGCAGCAGCGCGGTGGTGATTGCGGGGAGTTCGTCCGCGCGCGCCATGATGTGGTTGACGTCGAGGCAGACGTTCACGTCCTGGGTTGGGAAGCCCTCCACGATCGCCAGCAGCTCGTGCTCCGAGTTGCCGATGCAGGTCCGGGGCAGCAGCTCGACGTTGATTGAGGCGCCCATCTGGCGGGTCAGCGGCGCAAGGTCTTCCAGCGTTCGTCGCATGGCGGCGATCTTTGCCTCTCGCTCGCTCGGAGCGTTCGGCTCGCCGCCGCTGTGGATTGTCAGCGCCCGCGGACCGAGTTCCGCTGTCTGGCGCAGAAATTCCGAGAATTGCGAAACGGCGTGGCGACGGTGCTTCTCGTCGAGGCTCGCCACGTCGATTTTCTCGAACGGCGTGAAGGGGATGTGGACGCTTGCGACGTCCACATCGCCGCTCCGGATCAACGGTCGGAGCGCTTGGACGGCGATTGCGACTTCATTGGGCGGAAGCATTGTTCCGAACGAAGCTTCGATCTTGGTGAAGCCGGATTCGCGGAAGGCTTTTGCCCAGTCGGGGTTGCCGAAGAGGGCGGGGGAGACGGAGACGGCATAGTCGAGCGTTTCCGGCATCGGTTTGTTTTGATCACGATGCGCGTCTTGCTTGGAGGGATGGGCTGGGTTTGGCATGGTCTTTCCATTTGATCGCGGGGATGGATTTTAGAGCCCGGCAATTGCCTAATTGCCTAAGCTGCGGTCAAAAGTATACCACCCGGTTCCAGACGAGTCAAAACCTCCTTTTTTTGGGGTCTGTCCCCTATTTTATGCTCGCATCCATTCTCCACATATGTTAATCTACAGAAAAACGATAAAAAGGAGCTGTCTATGAGACTTCCACGAGTTCTCGCGAAAGGCGAGGGGATATACCATGTCATCAGTCGAATCTCCGGCCAGCGATTCCTGCTTGATGCCGAGGAGAAGCCCCGCCTTGAATGGCTGATGAACGCCGCCGCCGGTTTCTCCGGCGTCGACGTCCTTGCTTACGCCTTCATGGACAACCACTTCCACATCCTCGTGAAGGTGCCGTTGCCACAGCTTGTCGACGACCAGGAGCTTTTCCGGCGCATGCGCCTGCTCTACGGCAAGAAGAAGATGGATCGCATCCTGACCGAATGGGAACTGTGGGAGAAGAAGGGCATGATGGGTCGAGTCATCGATGCCAAGGCGGCGCTCCGTCGGCGCATGTACGACCTCTCGCAGTTCTGCAAGACGTTCAAGGAGACGTTCTCGATGAT
>JBMNOD010000101.1:0-11675 GCA_050942875.1 Kiritimatiellia bacterium | reverse complement strand
GCCATGTCATCCGAAAGATCGTGGAAATCATGTGCGGCATGTACAAGACGAAAACCCTCTTCGTGTCACCGCCCGTCGAGGAGGAGACATGTTGACAACTCCGAAAAATTTGGCTTGCGTTGGTCATGGCTTGCGTTGGTCATAGCTTGTCTGCTTCGCGGAGATTCGTGGGAGCCATAGGTAAAAACCTCGGCGACAGCCCGATTACCCGATCCCCTGTTTTTGCTTGAACGGCGCTCCGTGGAGAGCGTATTCTAAAGGCATGAAAGGAAGGCATTGACATGGATCATCGGAAGGCGTTGAAGTTTTCGACCGATCGGGCGCTGGGACTGCTCGTCCTGGCCTGCATCGGCATCCTGCTCTGGGTCGTCGACGAGGTGCTGCTGTGGGACATCCTTCCCGACTGGCTGGAGGCCTGCGCGGTGGCCGCGGTCATCGTCGCGGGCACGCTCACGGCGTTCTGCATCGTCGCGAGCTTCATGTGCAGCGCCGCCGTTGCCGCCGAAAGCCTGGCGGCGCACGCCGCCGGCGAGGCGCTTCCGCCGCCTCGGCCGCATTCCCGGAGGCTGAAGCTTGGAATCCTGGCGCTGGGGCTTCTCGCCGCGCTCTTGCTCTACGGCTTCCACCGCATCGACGTCGTCCGCGCCCGTCGGGCGGTCGAGGCCAGCCGCGCCGAGGACGCGCGCCGATACTACAAGACGCGGGACGAACTGAAGGCGCGCATCCCGGAGATCGTCCAGGCGTTCACGCCGGAGATGGTCGCCGGGATGGCGCGGCTAATCGAGCCGGAAGGCGAGCAGGCCATTTCGGAGATGCTCCAGGCGATCCATTCGTCCTCGCCCGGCAATCCGGCGGTCTCGCTGATGGTCAAGGCCGAGGCGCCTTATTTGTACCAGGTCGTGAGAGGCCATGGGGCGCACCGGGATCTGGCGGGACGGGTCTCCTACTTGGGACGGACGCCGCTGATCGACCTGCCGAGCGTCTGGGAGCGCGACACGGTGGCGGCGATCTTCCAGGGCGCCGAGCTTGACGTTCCCCACGGCCGCAGCGGGGCATTCATCGACACGCGCATGCCGTGCGCCTGGGGCATGGTCCGCCACGAGGGCGACGTGGTCGGCATCGTTCTGCTCCGCGGCGATTCCTACGGAAGATAAGAGGCGTTCGACATGACAGGCGAGTGGTTTGCAACCGGCATTGAATACCTGGGCGTTTTCGCCTTCGCGGTGAGCGGCTTCCGCATCGCCGCGGCGAAGCGCTACGACATCTTCGGCGCCGCCGTGGTCGGCTTCGCGACCGCCGTCGGCGGCGGGACGCTCCGCGACGTGCTCATCGACCAGCCCGTCTTCTGGATGCAGTCGCCGAACCACCTCGTCTGCACGCCGGCCTCGTTTGTCTTCTACGCCCTCTTCCGGCGCCAAGTCAACCACATTCATTTCGACAGTTTTTAAGATTTCTTTATTTGTCGCCCTGTCGTATAATCCCCCGCCAACCACGGTCACATGGATGGAGATTCACCGCTTATGAAAAAATCGCTCGCCTCTACGCTCAAGAACCCCGGCAAGACATTTCGCGGCGCGCCCTTCTGGGCCTGGAACGCCAAGCTCTCCCCCGCCGAGCTGCGTCGCCAGATCCGCATCATGAAGCAAATGGGCCTCGGTGGCTTCTTCATGCATTCGCGCGTCGGCCTCAACACCGAATATCTCGGCAAGGACTGGTTTGCCTGCGTCAAGGCCTGTACGGACGAGGCTCAAAAGCTCGGCATGGACGCCTGGCTCTACGACGAGGATCGCTGGCCCAGCGGCGCCGCCGGCGGCAAGGTCACCAAGGTCTTCCCCGAGCATCGCATGCGCCGACTCCTCATGAAGGACTGCACGGACGGCGCGGACATCGAGCCCGACGGCGCCCCCGTCACGCTCGCGTGGTTCGCCGTCGCCGGCAAGACGGACAAAAACGCCATCGCCTCCTACCGTCGTCTCGCCGGCCCCGATGCCCCGCTCGCCAAGGGCGAGACGCTGCTGCGCTTCTACGACCGCGCCGACGCCCCCAGCTCCTGGTACAACGACGGCACCTACCTCGACACGCTCAGCACGGAGGCCGTCGACAAGTTCATCGAGATCACGCACGAAGCCTACCTGGCCCAGTGCGGCGAGGACTTTGGCAAGACCATCCCCGGCATCTTCACGGACGAACCCAACTACGGAGGCCTGCGCCCCTGGACGCGTTCGTTCGCAGACGCCTTCCGCGCCATGCACGGCTACGACGTGCTCGACCACCTTCCCGAGCTCTTCTTCAAGGTCGGCGACGAGGCCTTTTCGAAGGTGCGGCTGAACTTCACCGACACGGCCACGCAGCTCTTCGTGGACGCCTTCGGCAAGCGCATCGGCGACTGGTGCGGCCGCCATGGCCTCGAATACACGGGCCACCTGCTCGACGAGGACAGCTTGGCCGCTCAGACCGATGTCGTCGGCGAAACCATGCGCTTCTACGAGCACATGCAGGCGCCGGGCATCGACCTGCTCACCGAACACTGGACGATCTACCGAACGGCAAAGCAATGCACGTCGATGGCGCGCCAGTTCGGCCGCCGCCGCCGCCTCTCCGAGACGAACGGCTGCACAGGCTGGGACTTCCCGCTCGAGGGACACAAGGCGCTTGGCGATTGGCAGGTGGCGCTGGGCATCAACCTGCGCTGCCAGCATCTCGCCTGGTACTCCATGGAAGCGGCGGCCAAGCGCGACTACCCCGCGAGCATCTTCCGCCAGTCGCCGTGGCACGGTGTGTACGGTGCCGTGGAGGACTACTTTGCGCGCATCGGCGAGGTGGTCTTCGCCGAAGGATTCGAGGAAGTGCGCGACCTGCTCGTGCTCCACCCCATCGAGTCCGCCTGGGGCGTCAAGATCACGCGCGATGCGGCGCCGACCCACGAGACCGACCATGCGTTCCTCACGCTCAGCAGCGCCCTGCTCGGCGCGAACATCGACTTCGACTACGGCTCGGAGGCGGTCCTGTCCCGCCACGCCCGAATCAAAGGCGGCAAGTTCGTCGTGGCGAAAGCCGCCTACAAGGCCGTCGTGGTTCCCCCGATGCTCACGATCCGCGCGAGCACGCTGAAGCTGCTCGCCGACTTCGCGGCGGCCGGCGGCACGGTCTGCTACGTCGGCAAGCCGCCGTCCCGCGTGGACGGCGCCTCGTCCCGAGCGGCGGCAAAGGCGTTCAAGGCCTTCACGCCCTGCACCAACGACAATGTCGCGGCGTCCGTCGAGTCCGTCGCCCGCCGCGTCTCGATCGCGCAGGATGGCGTCGAGACGGAAGCGACGCTCCATCTCCTCAGCGAGCGCAAGGATGCGCTGTCGATCTTCGTCTGCAACACGTCGATGCCCATGCCCACGCCCGCAGACGAGATGAATGCGCCGTTCGTGCGCGACCGCGTCCTCGAATATCCCGATGCCGTGCTGAAAATCAAGTCGCGCGCGCGCGGAGACGTCTATGAGGTCGATGCCATGACGGGGGCCGTCCACCGCGTGGACTTCACGCACGAAAAAGGCGCCTACGTCATCCCCTGCCCACTTGGACGCCTGGAGACGCGGCTTTTCGTCATTGCGAAGGAAAAGCCCGGGCGGACGCAGGCGCCGCGTCGGCGCCGCGCGGCCTTCACGCAGCACCAGCCGCTGCCCGCGGCGGCGCTCCCGTACAAGCTTTCCGAGCCCAACGTGATGGTGCTTGACCATGCGAGCTATGCCGTGGACGGCGCAGCCGCCGGCGAGGACAAATTCATCCTTGCGATCGACAAGGAGCTGCGCGCCGCGCTCGGCGCGGATCCGCGCAGCGGCCGGATGGTGCAGCCCTGGGTGGCGGGCGAGCGCAAGCCGGAGAAGGATCTGGCCATTTCACTGACCTACGCCTTCACTTGCAAGAACGTGCCGGCAAAGCCGGTCATGCTCGCCATCGAACGCCCCGACATCTACACAATCACGCTCAACGGCAAGGAGGTGAAGCCGCAGGACAAGGGCTTCTGGATGGATCCTGCCATCCGACGCCTTTCGCTGCCTCGTTTCAAGAAGGGCGAAAACACGCTCGTGCTCAGCGGTCGCTACCACATCCATCTGCCCGGACTCGAAGCGATCTACCTGCTAGGCGACTTTGGCGTCCGCAACGAGCGCGTGCTCTGCGCGCCTTCTGCGACGCTGGACATCGGCGACTGGGTCGCACAGGGGCTCGAAAACTACGCGGGCAACGTGACCTACACCTTCAAAATCGGCCGACGTCCCGGCACGAAACGGCGCGTCTTCCTGCGCATGCCGTCGTGGCGCGGCGCGGCGCTCGGCGTGTCCGTCAATGGCGGCGCGGAGACGCTGCTGCCCTGGCCTCCGTATGAAATCGACGTGACGGACGCCCTGCGCGAAACGCGCAACGCCGTGAAAGTGACCGTCTATGGCCACCGTCGCAACGCCTGCGGGCCGTTCTACCTCAAGGACCAAAAGTGGCCGTCTTGGACGGGTCCTGGCGAAATGGACCGCCACGACGTGCGCGAGCGCGGCCTCGTTCCCTGCGGGCTGCTCGAACCCGTTGAACTCGCCTGGTAGGGTAGAACGCGCGCGCATCATTTCAAGTCGAACATGAAAGACAAGCAGACGTGCATGGCAATCGAATCGGCCTGGGCGAAGATCGAGACGAAGCGCGAGAGCATCGAATGGGTCAATGTTTGGCGCGAGCAGGCCAACATCGCCCGCCTATCGAGGCTTCCGAAGGTGCTGGTCGTCGGCGATTCGATTGTCGGCAACTATTTTCCGACGATTTCGTCCGAGCTGAAGGGAATCGCAGACTGCACGCGGCTCAACGGGTCGCGCGTCGTGGGCGACCCGATCCTGCTGAAGGAGTTTCAGCTCGTGAACGACGAGAAGTATGACGTGATACACGTGAACAACGGCCTGCATGGCTATGACACGACTGACGCCGACTACGGACGTTGTCTGGGCGACTACATTGACTACATCCGTTCCTGTCAACCTCAGGCGAAGATCGTGTGGGGACGTTCCACGCAGATGACGCCTGCGTTCAGCGAATACGAGAGGATCAAGGACCGCCTTGTCGTGCGCAATCGTCTGGCTGACGAGGTGATGAAGTCCCGCGGCATTCCGATGACCGACCTCTACGCCGTTGCGTTCGGCAAGCAGGACCTGTACGCGCCCGACGGCATCCATTTCAACGAAAAGGGATCGAGGGAGCTTGGCCTTGCGGTCGTCGTGTCAATCAAGAAGGCGCTTGGACTCTGACGAGAAGCGGAAAACGGACGAGGTTGACTTCTTTGACCTTGTTGACAGCGTTGCTTGCCACAGCAGGAACGGCCTGCCAGGCGACACTCACCGTTCCCAATGAAACGTCGCGGGCCTGGCGCACCGTGCCATCCTCGCTACAAAGTCAGCCTCATCCCCGAACAAGCAATAAAGATCAGTCCGATCAGACGGATCAATTGACCTGCCCACTTAACTTAAAAGGGCGGCCCAGCCACGGATACTTCGCGCCGGCGACGGGGTTGAAGGGGAGATGCTCCACGGGGGAGTCGCCGACCCGCTTGGCAAACGCCGCGCGATCCCGGGGCGTGTCGTTGACGCCGGGGACGTCCGGGATGCGGATGCAGAACGGGACGCCCGAGGTCTTCAGCCAATCGAGATTGCGGAGCACCACGCCGAGGTCGCCGCCGCACCACTCGCGGAAGGCGTCGGGGTCGTGGTGCTTCAAATCCTGGTAGACGAAGTCCATCCGCCCGATCACCGCTTGATAGGTTTCAAGCGGCGCGTAGCCGCTCGTCTCGATCGCCAGATGCAGCGACGCCGCCTTCAGCAGCGGAACGAGCGCCAGAAGAAAATCCGTCTGGGCGAGCGGTTCGCCGCCGGAAAACGTGACGCCGCCGCCGGACTGCGCCAGGATGTCGGCGTTCTTCAGCAATTCGGCCGCCAGGGCGTCGGCGTCCCAATCCACGCCGCAGGCGACGCGCTCCCCGTTCGCCCGGGTCATCGTCTCGATCTCGGGCGACTGCCCTTCGGGATTGTGGCACCAGGCGCACCGCAGGGGGCAGCCCTTGAAGAACACGGTGGTTCGCACCCCGGGGCCGTCATGGAGCGTAAACTCCCGAATCTCGAACACGCGTCCCTTCATGCGCCGCCCGCCGTCTTTCACGACGCCGTCGCGCCGAGTTCCACGCGCTGGATGATCTGGTTTTGATAGCAGGGGTCGAGCTCGACGAAATAGCCGCTCCATCCCCAGACGCGGACGATCAGGTGGCGGTGGTTTTCGGGATGCTGTTGCGCGTCGAGCAGCGTCTCGCGGTTGATCGTGTTGATCTGCAGTTGATGGCCGCCGCGGTCGATGAAGAACTTGACGAGGTGCGCCACTTTCTCGACGCCGTCGGGATGGGCGAACGCCGAATCGTGGAGTTCGAGGGTGAGCGGCCCACCATTGCACACGGGGCTGAGGTCGGGCGCCGTGAACGAACGGACGACGGAGACCGGCCCCTTCACCGGCACGCCCAGCGACGGCGCGTAGTTCGCGGGGAGCGGCTGTCCCTTGAGCCTGCCGTCCGCGGAGGCCGGCACCTCGCGCGCATGCCAGATGTAGTACATCGCGCTGCCCGTGCCGGGCCGGTAGATTCCGCCGCGCCCATTGCGCTTGCCATCGAAGGCGCGCCCCCAAAAGGCGACGAGCCGCGTCGCAAGGTCGTCGGCGCGGGGGTCGGCGTTGCCCATCTTCGGCGCCGCCTTCGCCGCGGCGAGCACGTCCGGGCGGCCGGCGTAGTCGGTGTCGAGCAAATCGACAAGCTCGGACAACGTGACAAGCTGCTTCTCGAACACCAGCTCGCGCACGGAGGCGAGCGAATCGACCGCCACGGCGATGCCGGTGCCGTGGATGCCGAAATTGTTGTACTTCGCGCCCTGGCTGATGTCGCGCGCCTTGTCGATGCAATCGCAGGAAATCACCGAGGCGAACGGCCCGGGGAGAATCTCGACATGCGCATATTTCGCCACCAGCGCATCGGCGCGGCGCTGGATTTCCGTTTCGAACGCGGCCATCACGTCGTCGAACGCCTTTGCGGAAGCGGCGACCTGGCGAAGCGCGGCGTCGAGGCACCCCACGAAGGAGAGGGCGTCGATGTTGTTGACGTCCATCCCGCAGCCGGGAATGATGAACTCCCAGCAGGCGGCGACGGTGTAGTCGCGCGCGTCCTCGGGATCGTACCCCCACCTCTCCAGCGCGGGGATCACGACATCGTCGTTGGCGTACTGGGGGAAGCCAAGGCCTTTCTTTGTCAGCTCCGTCCCGAGCTTGAAGATCTCGAGGGGCGTCTGGCTGTCGACGCGCAGGTTGATCTTGGGATCGACGAGCTTCACGTCGCCGCACGCCTGAAGGCAAAGGCGCGAAAGCGCGTTGAACGCGGTTTCGCCGTCGGCCGGATGGCGCGGCTTGCCGCCGAGCATCACGCTCTGCCCGTTGTCGCCCTGCTGCACGCCGATGTAGAGGTCGCTGTCGCGGTTGCACGCGATGAAGAACTCCTGCAACTTCTCCAGCGCGGCATCGTCGGTCAAACGCCCCGCCTGGATGTCGGCTTCGTAGTAGGGGAGGAGGTACTGGTCGATGCGTCCGAGGCCGCAGTGGTATTCCCCTTCGCACCACAGCGCGTAGTGGAGGATGCGCAGGCTCTGCAACGCTTCATGGAAGGTTCGCGCCCCCTTCGCCGGCACCTGCGCGAGCGTTTCCGCGATCGTCGCCAGCCCCTTCTCCTCCGCAGCCCGTCGGTACCGCGCCGCCAAATCCAGGACGGCCTTGACGCAGCGGATCGCATTGCCGAGGAAGTTCACGCCCTCGGCGTCGCCCTCCGCCTCCGCGCGCGCCAGCCGCGCCTCCATCTCCGCCAGCCGCGCATCGAGCCCGTCGCGGATCGTCGGCGCGAAATCGGCCGTGAAGTTGAAGACCACGCCCTTTTCGGCGAACGCCGTTCCCGCCGCCTTTCGCGCGTCCAGCTCCTCCTCGGTGTGGAGGTCGGGGATCTGCCGCACGGTGCGCAGGAAGGCGATCGTTTCGCCTTCCAGAAACGCCGGCGTCTCGGCCTTCAGCATTTCCTCGAGGCCGATCCGCGCGCGCGTCATGTCGTCGGACCCCTCGGCGACGAACCGTTTGAGCAGCGGCCGCCAATCGACGTCGCGCCGGAACGCATCCTGCTCCTTGTCGAATGTCCTGGCGAGCAAGCTCTTGATTCGATCGTTCATGCCTCTCCTCCTGTGTTCGGCGTGGTTTCGCCGATGAATTCGAGAAAGTCCACCAAGTCGTCCTTGTCGAACACCCGTGCGCCGGATCCCTGCGATTCGATCTCGGCGAGGTTGTCGTCGTTGATGACGTCGAGGCGATCGGGGTAGCGATGCTGGAGCCCGGCCTTCGGGCGACCGTGGTAGCGGCAAATCGGTTCGCCGCCGGAAATCCAGCGGTTCTCCGCCATCTCCAAGTCCTTGCGCCAGTCGTTGAAAAAGCGGAAGAGGCAGTCTTCGGACTGGGAGAACACATTGCGAGCGACCCGGAACCCGCGCGTGTCGGCCGTGGTGTCGTAGAACATGAGGTGCGCGGCGTTGGGGTTCCAGCGCTGGGCGTGCCCCCAGCCCTTGCCGGCGTCGCGAAAGACGTTGTCTTCCACGCGCACGTTTTCGGTGACGGCGCCGTCGCCCTGCTGCCAGTATTCGTAGGAGTATTCGCAATTCCAGACGTCGTTGTTTCGCCAGACGATGTTCCGCTGCGCGGTGTCGTCGAGGCTCGACTGGTTGGTCAGGCCGGCGTCCCAGCATTCCCACACGTGGTTGGACTCGACGAGGATGTCCTCCGCCGTCCCCCAGAACTCGATGCCGTTGCCGTAGCGGACGCCGTCCCCCTTGTTGTTGAAATAGAGGTAGCCGCCGCCGATCCAGGAAATGTCGCAGTTGCGGATGACGATGCGCTTCGCCTGATCGCCGCCGAAACCGTGCGCGGCCGAGTAGCGGATGGCAAGCCCGTCATAGACGACGTCGTGCATGTGGGCCTGGTTCACGCCGTTGATTTTCGCGGCCAGCTCGATGGACTTCCAGCGCAATGCCGGGTTGGAAGCGGATTTCACATGGACGCGAAACGCCACCGGATCGCACCAGAAGTCCCGGTCGCGTGCCAGGTCGTCGCGACGGTTCCGTTTGAACAGGCATCCCGAATCGCCGTGGTCGAGGATCACGTTGCCGATGTCGGCCGAGGCGTCGGTTCCGGCGCTCCACGTGCCATCGGATTCGCGCCGCCAGTCCTCCGGCCGGCTCCGGTCGTAGCTCGGCTGGATGGCGGGCTTCGCCCCGGCGCCATACGCGCCATACGTGACCGGATGCCCCGGCTTGCCCGAGCGCGGCTGCAACTGCCCGCGCCACACGGCGCCGCGCTTGAACAGCACCGTTGCGCCGGGGTTCAACTCCATTGCGTTCACCTCGTCGAGCGAGACGCTTTCGTCGATGTGGAACACGGCATCCGACACGGGACGCGCCAGCGCCGCTTCGGCTTCCGCCGCCGCTTCCTCGGCCGATCGGCCCGCGATGAACTTCCGTATGCCGGCTTCCACGACCCAATGTCCTTTAGGCGTCTTGGCAACATCTGACGCGGGTGCGTTGCAGGTGTCATCGGTGCTCGGTTCAAACATCATGGATTCAGGCCTCGTGGATGATGGTTCTCGTTTCGGTGTTCGATTTTTCGATTTAAAGATTTAAACAATCATTCTATCATGAAACCCATCTTTTTGAGAATGCAAAAACGCCAGTCGCCAAGGGCCCCATGGACATGGAAATGTTCGTTAAAAGCCATTTTCTTGAAGCAGGGTCTTGTGGTAACATTGAACCGCTATGAAAGAAAGGAATGGCGAGATGAAAATGACAATGCTTTCAGTCGCTCTGGTCGCCTCGACAGGTGGCGCTGATGCCATGGACAACGCAACGCCGGAGTCGCAAGGCGTTTCGTCCAAGGCGGTTTCCGAATGGATCGACGCATGCGAGCGCGAACTCGATGCGTTGCACGGATTCGTCATCGTCCGGCACGGCAAGGTCGTGGCCGAAGGCACCTGGGCGCCTTACGACACGTTGAACCGCCCCCACATGCTCTACTCCCACTCGAAGAGCTTTACGTCCACGGCAATCGGATTGCTTGTGGACGACGGCGTCCTCGACCTGGACGAGCGCGTGCTTGACTTCTTCCCCGACAAGGCGCCGGAACATCCGTCCAGCAATCTCCAGGCCCTTCGCATACGGGACCTCCTCACCATGAACGTCGGGGCAAGCGATGCCGACGCATACAACAAGGACATTCATGGAGACTGGGTGAAGGCCTTTCTTCACAACGAGATCGACCAAACGCCCGGGACGGTGTTCAAGTACGATTCATGCGCCACGCACGTGCTTGCCGCCATCGTGGAGCGCAAGACCGGGAAACCGCTCATGACATTTCTCAAGGAGAGGCTCTTCGATCCGCTTGGAATGACGAGCCCCTGGTCGACCGTCTCGCCCACGGGCGTCGCTTGCGGCGGCTGGGGCATGAACATGACGACTCGGGACATCGCTCGTTTCGGGCAGTTTCTCCTCAATGGCGGAACCTGGAACGACCGACGCATCCTCTCCCGTGACTGGATCACGCTTGCAACGGCCAGGCAGACGCGATCCGGGCCAATCGAAATCACGGGCGAGAGCGGCACCGACTGGGAACAGGGCTACGGATTCCAGTTCTGGCGTTGCCGCCACAACGCCTTCCGCGCGGACGGCGCTTGCGGGCAGTTCACGATTGTCATGCCGGATCAGGATGCGGTGGTGTCCATCCATGCCGGCAACAACGACATGCAGAAGGAGATCAACCTGGTCTGGGACATCCTGCTCCCCGCCTTCGATCCGTCGGCGTTGCCCGAGGACGATGCCGCCCAGCGCGCGCTTGCCGCCCAATGCGCCGCGCTTGCGCTGCCCGTCCAGACGGGAACGGCGCCCGCTCCGGACAAGCCGTTCGACAACGCTGTCGCAAGCCAAAACGCACTTGGGTTTACGGACGTTTCACTTTCCAGAACCGACGGGGGCTGGACGATTTCATGCAAGGGTGGACGACGCCTCGCCGTAGGCGATGGCGTCTGGCTGACAACGTCGGTGACGTTTACGGACACCAACATTGAGCAGCCCTTTTCACTGGTTGGCACGCGGGATGTCGCCGCTTCAGGCGCATGGACGGAACCGGGCGTGCTGACTGTGAAATTCTATGTCCTCGGTGCCCCGCAACACGGCTCGTTCTCTGTGCGAGAGCATCAAACCAACACGCCGTAGTCCATCATTTTCTTGCGCGAAATAGAGAAACATGGATGAAAGAATTTTCTGCATGAAACACACGCTTCTTTCGCTCACGCTCGCTTCCTCGACGCTTTTCGCCGACAACATCCCGGCGCCGCAGGAGATTTTGCCGCGTCCCCGGTTGGGACGCGGCAACGTGACCCTGTTCCTTCCGGACGGCGCCACCCTCCGTCCGGCAGACTTCACCGCCCGCCGCTCGCTCGCCGGGACGTGGAAGTTCAAGGGGCTGGATCGCCAGGCGGAGCCGTTCGGCCCCGCCCTCGACTCCGAACGCAAGTCGCTCTCGCCAGCGGCGGACGACACGGGCTG
>JBMNOD010000099.1:0-11814 GCA_050942875.1 Kiritimatiellia bacterium | reverse complement strand
GCGTCCGACGCCCTCCCCAAGGCTGGAAACGCCTGAAAAGACGCAACCAAGGCGTCGATGGAGAGTCGGCGTCCTTCGATTCCCCTCTCGGCAGCCGTCAAACCACGCTTCCGGCCCCTCGGAACGCTCTCGCGCCAAATCTCCCGCAATTTAGGGGTCAATTTTCGGTGTTGCGAAAGGTGCGCGGGGTGTGGTACCATTGACAAACAAATCGACAGCAAAAGAAAGAAGGTTACCTTAAGTCATGAGTCAAGTTGACACGAATTCCGTCCGCAAGCAGTTCCAGCTCCATGAGAAGGACACGGGCTCTTCCGACGTTCAAATCGCGGTTCTCACGAAGCGCATCGAGCACCTCACGGAGCATCTCAAGAAGAACAAGAAGGATCACAATTCCCGCCGTGGTTTGATCCGGATGGTCAACAACCGCCGGACGCTTCTGGACTACCTGAAGCGGACGCAGGAGCCCCGCTACCAGGCGCTCATCAAGGAACTGAGCCTCCGCCGCTAGGGCGAAGACGGGCGCGGCCGTTGTGGCGTGCGCCCTATCACCATGGCTCCCTGCGTGATCGTTCCGCTCGGAGCCTCGGCCTTTTTTTCGGCCGGTTCAACTAACCCGCGGCGGTTCGGGGCGCCCTGCGCTCACGGCCTTGTAAAATGTGTCGGGATCGCCGCAACCAGGAATCCGATCCATGAAGGACACTATTTCAGTCAGCACGCAAGTTGGCGGGCAGACGCTTGCAATTGAAACCGGGCTGTTGGCTCGCCAGGCGGCCGGCGCCGTCACCGTCACCTGGGGCGACAACGTCGTCTTTTCCGCCGTCACCACGGCCAAGCCTCGCGAAGGCATCGACTACTTTCCGATGCAGGTCGAGTACCGCGAGAAGTACTACGCGGGCGGCCGCTTTCCCGGCGGCTACTTCAAGCGCGAATCGCGCCCGAGCGAGAAGGAAGTGCTCACGGCCCGTTTGACGGACCGCCCGATCCGCCCGCTCTTCCCCGTCGGCTACCACGACGAGCTCCAGGTCAACAACACGCTGCTTTCCGCCGATGGCGTCCATGAGGTGGACTTCCTGAGCGTGATCGCGGCGTCGGCGGCCCTGCACATCTCCGAGGTTCCGTTCATGGGTCCGATCGCGGCGGTCCGCGTCGGCCGCGTGGATGGCAAGTTGATTCTCAACCCCACGCATGAAGAGCGCCAGAAGGGCGATCTCGACCTGCTCTACAGCGGCACCGAGGAGCGCTTCCTGATGATGGAAGGCGGCGCCAACGAAATCACCGAGGAGGACTTCCTGGCGGCGATGAAGTTCGGGCACGAGGCGGTGGTCGGGATCATCGCCATCCAGAAGGAGCTGCGCGCGAAGCTCGGCCTTGCCGAGAAGACCATCGTCGATGGCGACCCCTGCGACCCCGAGCTGCTCGCCGCCGCCCGTCCGCTGGTCGGCGAGACGCTTTCGGACGCGCTGCTGATCGCCGGCAAGCTTGAGCGCCAGGCCGCCGTCGAGGCGGTCAAGGGCGTTCTGAAGGCCGGCCTGCTGGCGCAGTTCCCCGAGATGGGCGACGAGGCGTTCCGCGCGATGTTCGACGTGCTCGAAATCGACACGGTGCGCACCAACGTGCTCGAGCGCGGCAAGCGCATCGACGGACGCGGCCAGCATGATGTGCGCCCGCTGTACGGCCAGGTCGGCGTGCTGCCCCGCACGCATGGCTCCGCCATCTTCAACCGCGGCGAGACGCAGTCGCTCGGCGTCGTGACGCTCGGCACGATGAAGGATGCGCAGGAGCTCGACGCGATCGCCGGCGGCCCCACCGAAAAGCGCTTCCTGCTCCATTACAACTTCCCCCCGTACAGCGTCGGCGAAGTCGGCCGCCTCGGCTCGACGGGTCGTCGCGAAATCGGCCACGGCGCACTCGCCGAGCGCGCCTTGGTGCCGGTCGTTCCCGAGGACTACCCGTACACGATCCGCGTCGTGTCGGAGATCATGGGCTCGAACGGCTCGTCGTCCATGGCGTCGATCTGCGTCGGCACGCTTGCGCTGATGGATGCCGGCATCCCGATCAAGAAGCCGGTCGCCGGCATTTCCTGCGGCCTCTTCACCTCGGCCGACGAAAGCAAGAAAGTGCTCGTCACGGACATCCTCGGCGCCGAAGACCACTGCGGCGACATGGACTTCAAGGTGGGCGGCACCCGCCAGGGCATCACGGGCTTCCAGGTGGATCTCAAGATTCGCGGCCTCACGTGGGATCTCGTCGAGGAGGCGCTGATGCGCACCCGCGACGCGCGCCTGAAGATACTCGACTACATGGAGTCGGTCATCGCCGCGCCGCGTCCCGAGCTCTCCCCCCATGCGCCCCGCATCGAGACGATCGTGATTCCGGAAGACAAGATCGGCGCGCTCATCGGCCCGGGCGGCAAGAACATCCGCGCCATCACGACGCTCTCCGGCGCGCAGATCGACATTGCCGAAGACGGCACGGTCAGCATTTTCGCGACGTCCAACGAGTCGATGGAAATCGCCCGCCGCGAGGTCAACAAGGCCGTGGCCGAGCCCGAGGAGGGCATGATCTACGAAGGCACTGTGACCGGCATCAAGGAATTCGGCGCCTTCGTCGAAATCCTGCCCGGCCTCGATGGACTCTGCCACATCAGCGAGCTCAGCGACCGGCGCGTCCGCGCGACCGAGGATGTCTGCAAGGTCGGCGACAAGATGCGCGTCAAGTGCATCGCCATCGACGACCGCGGCCGCATCAAGCTCAGCCGCCGCGCCGCCATGGCCGAGCTGGCTGAAAAGGATTCCAGGGGTTAGCGGCCAGCGGCTAGCGGCTAGGGTGCCGTAAGGCAGCTTTGGCGTGGCAACTGAACCCTGAACCCTGCAAAAAAAAGGCGCCGGACGGATTCGTCCGACGCCTTTTTTGTGTCGCCATGGGCGGCTACCGTCTGCGCAGGCCGGTTCCTCTCCGCGGCGGAGGGGGAGCGGGGCGTGGCGGCGGGGGCGCATGACGCGGCGGCGCGACATGGCGTGGCGGCGGGGGCGGCGCGCAACGCGATGGCGCAACGTGATGATGCCGTGGCGGCGGCGGGGGCGGCGCGCAACGCGGTGGCGCAACGTGACGATGCCGTGGCGGCGGCGCATGGTGGCGTGGCGGCCTGTAGTGGTGGTGTGGACGATGCCGATGCACCGGAGCATAGACAACCGAATCCCGATAAACGACGGTCTGGACTGGCGGCGTATAGACGATCTGTGCCGGCGGCGTGTAAACAACGGGCGCCGATGGCGTGTAGACCACGGGCGCGGGCTGCTGATAGACCACGGGCGCGGGCTGCTGATAGACCACGGGCGCGGGCTGCTGATAGACCACGGGCGGCGTTTCGTACACGACGGTTTGCTGCATCGGAGCGGCTTCCGCCGCGGCGATCATGCCGATGCCGAGGCCGACGGCGAGACCGGCGATCACGGCGCCTGCGGTGCTGCGATGGGATCGGGCGTTTGCCGTGACCGGCATTGCCGCAATGAGCGTTGCGGCGATCATGGCGTGGATGCAGAGTGTTTTCTTCATGGCGGCTCCCTTCTCTTTTTTTGTTTGCCTGGTTTGAGCTTGCACCTTTTAGACGAGGGATGCAAGGGGTTTATTCATTCAAATGAAGGTTTTTTCAAAAAATGAATCTTCATTCGCATTTTGTCCCCTCGAAACGAGAGTTTCGTTGTTCAAATAGGAAAAAGCCAATGTTCTACATGTCGATCAAGGTGTTTGGCATAATTCATGCTTCCAGTTTGTAGTGCCCATGGCAGTCGCATGCTGATGCAGGCACGGATGGGTTTGGTGGAAATTGAAGTTCAAGCGACGATGACAAGAAAATTTACAGTACAGTTCCGTCCGGCTGATGTCTTCAGAGTGGCATGGGCGGTGATGGGCATTGTGCTCGGGGCGTCGGGGGCCTTGCTGACCGAAGGCGACGCGCTCGACAGGTTGTCGATCTGGATGGACGGCCATCCGGTGATGGGCGGCGTGGCGGGAAGCGCCATCGAGTCCACGGTTGCATTCCCTCAACACGGCAGCGCCTACGACGTGTATGTCGTGGCGTTCTCGCCAGTCGGCTATGCCGTGCTCAACAGCGACGACCGGTTGCCGCTCGTCGTCGCCTTCAGCGCCTCGTCGAGCGTCGGTCTGGAAGACCGCCCCGGCAACGCCTTCCGCGCCGCACTGCTGACCCATGTGGAGCAGGCGGCCCTGGCGCTGAGCGGGAAGGCCGCCAAAGCGGCTCCTGATCGTTCCTATTTGCGCGCCGTCCCTCGCGGGCTTGCGGGCATCGAGCAGCACGGCCCGTATTTGACGACCGCCTGGAGCCAATGGAATCCGTACAATTTGTTTTGTCCTGATGATCCCAACGGCAATGATCTCTATCAATTTCGCGCACCGTCCGGCTGCACGCCGACCGCCTATGCCCAGGTGCTCTACTACCACCGTTGGCCGATCCATGGGCAAGGCACGCACACCTATGCGGATTCCAGCGGCTCGATCACGGGCGCGCACACCGCCGATTTCAGGACGCCGTTCGACTGGGCGGCCATGCAGCTCGCCTACAACCCTTGGACGGACACCCAGCCGGGGGACGTTGCCGTCGCCGATCTCATGTACCGTCTGGGCGTCGCCGCCGACGCCGATTACGAGAACGGCGGCACCAGCTCAAGCATTGAGACGCTGGGCTGCCGTCTCGATGCGCACCTTTTTTATGAGCCTGTCACTTGCTCAGGGTCGCAGGCCGAGTTGCTTCCGCGTCTCAATGAAAGCCTGCGGGCGGGCTGGCCGTGCGTCGTCGCGGTTCCTGGCCATGCGATCGTGGCGGACGGATTGCTGGACGACAACGGAACCGTGTCGTACCACATCAATTATGGCTGGGGCGGCGACAACAACGGCTGGTGGTCCGCCGACAATGTGGCCGGCGAAGCGATTGCATCCGGCTGCACCTCGCTCAAGCCCGCGCTGATGGCGTTTCCGACGGATGAGACGGTTCAGGCGGTGGTTGGCGAGCCTGCGACCCTTGAGTGGCTGCTGCCATCCCGTCGCGAACAGGAGGCCGGGCGCATTCTGCTTCATCGGCTGACGCCGCAAAGCAATGCATGGAGTTCCGCCGCCGAGACGCTGGCTCATGCCGTGTCGAGCGGCTGGGCGCTTGAATCTGGCGGTCGCACGGGCTCGTGCTGGTTCACCGGGCCGAACGGCCACAGCGCGCTGACGCTGACCGATGTATTTGTTCCAGACGCCTCAAGCACGCTCACGTTCTGGATGCAATATCGGCTGGGCACGGCGACTTTCCGGGTTGCGGTCTCCAGCGACGGCGGGAACACCTACACCAACGTGTTCGAGCGGAATGACAATTACCCGCTGAATTGGGCGCCTTGCACGGTCGATCTCGGCGCGTTTGCCGGCGAGCAGATCCGGATCCGGTTCGAGTTGACTCGTGGATCGTACTACCCGGACACCGGCGGCGTCTGGCTCGACGACCTCGGCATCACGTCCGGCTCTTGGTGGCGCTGGGTGCCGTTCATCGAGGACACGACGCTTGCTGTGCATCGGTTTTCAGAACAGCGGACACTGCTTGATGACTGCGCCGATTTCTCGAACTTTGAAGCGACGTCCACGTCGTCTTACAAAGACTGGGTCGTCAGCACCGCCAGCGGTGTCGATCACTGCTTCTACAAGGAACCGGGCGGTTATTCGAACCGCGAATACCATTTGACCGCCCGCGCGCCGGTCGTCCCCGGCGCCGGCACGCGGCTGCTGATGCGCTGGAAGCGCAGCCTCGCAAGCGACTGTCTCCGCGTCATGGTCTCGTCGGATCGCTCGACCTTCACGGAGATCTGGCGCACGGGCGGCTCTTCAGGCTGGGTCGAGCAGTCCATTCCGCTCGGCGCCTGCGCCGGACAGCCGATCTACCTGCGGCTGGAATACATGGTTGAGAGCTATTACACCGACGGCGGGGTCTGGATCGACGCCCTTTGGTTGCAGGAGGTCGAGAATCCCGAATTGGAGGGCCAGCCTGTACATTTTACGACGATGACGGCTCCGCTTGAAATTGGGAGCTACATCCTGGCGTCGGTTGTGGAAGACACCAACGCGACATCGCACGTGCTGTCGCCGGCATTTACGCTGAACGTCCTGCCGCCTTTCGATTGCCGGCTTGAACCTGGCGGGGGCGTCATGCTGACTCGCTGCAACAGTCGCGCCGAACGGCTTGAAATTCCGTCGGAATGGGCGGGGCAACCCGTCACGGGCATCGCGTCAAACGCATTTGCCGGCACTCCGGTCGTTTCGCTCATTTTGCCTGCATCCATCACGACGATCGAAGCGGGCGCCTTTGCCGATGCCGACGCTCTGGAACGATTGTTTTTCACGGGCCATGCGCCAGCTGTCGCTGCGGACGAACTGGCGGGTTCGGTGGCGACCGTCTATTATCTGCCCGGGATGTCGGGGTGGTCTTCCAGCTTTGGCGGTCGCCTGGCCTTGCTGTGGAACCCCACGCCGGCTCCTGGTGCCGGATTCGGCTTCCAGAACGGGGTTTTCGGTTTCACGCTGACGGGTACGGCGCTGATTCCGGTGCATGTGCAAGCGGCTTCCGATCTGACGTCCAGTGCTTGGTCTTCCATCACCAACGCCGCGCTTGATGCCGCCGGCACGCTCCAGGTCCGCGATCCGGAGTCCCCGGCTCATATTCGACGCTTCTACCGCTGCGTCTGGCCGTGAGGACAGGACGAGCGTCAACATCGTTGCCGCCAGGAGATTGTTGAAATGAAATGGACGAAGTTTGGAGAGGGGTGGAAGATTCCGGTCAAGTCGTGGTGCGACGATGTCGATGCGTTGGCGATGAAGCAGGCGGCGAACCTGGCGCGGCATCCGGTGATCGAACGGCACGTGGCCCTGATGCCGGACTGCCATGCCGGGATGGGGATGCCGATCGGGGGCGTGATCGCCTGCGCGAATGCGGTGATCCCAAGCGCGGTGGGCGTCGACATCGGATGCGGCATGGTCGCCGTGGAGACGGACGTGCCGGCCGCGGCGTTCGAGGACCGGTCGCGGCGGCGGAAGCTGCTGGAGCGTCTGAAGATGCGCATTCCCGTCGGGGAGGGCGTTTCCCACGGCTCGCCGCAATCGTGGGAGGGCTTCGAGACGTACCTGGCGCGGCTGCCGCCGAGCGAGCAGGAGCCGCCTTGGCCGTCGACGCTGGATCGCTGCAATCTCGGGACGCTGGGCGGCGGCAACCACTTCGTGGAGATCCAGAAGTCCGGCGACGGCTTCATCTGGCTGATGGTCCACTCCGGAAGCCGCAACCTCGGCTACCGCGTCGAGCAGATGTACATGCGCCTGGCGCAGCGGCACAACGCCAAGGCGAAGATCGACCTTCCCGACCCGGATCTCGCGTTTTTGCCGCTCGATTCCGAGGACGGGCGCGACTATCTGCGCGACATGAAGTTTTCGCTCGACTACGCGCAGGAGAACCGTCGCCTCATGATGGCGGCGTTCAAGGACGTCGTCCGCGAGTTTGAGCCGGACGCCGGCTTCCTGCGCGAAATCAACATCCACCACAACTACGCCGCCGTGGAAAGGCATTTCGGTCGGGAGTACGTGGTGCACCGCAAGGGGGCGACAAGCGCGAAGCAGGGCGAGCCGGGGATCATTCCCGGCTCGATGGGCACGGCCAGCTACATCGTGCGCGGGCTTGGGAATCCCGAGTCGTTCGAGTCGTGCTCCCATGGCGCCGGGCGCGTGATGAGCCGCACCGAAGCCGTGCGGACGCTCAGCGAAGACGAGTGCAACCGCGCGCTCAAGGATGTCGTGTTCGACCGCTGGAAGCAGTGGGGCAAGTACAAGAAGACGCGCGGGATGCTCGATCTCTCCGAAGCGCCGCAGTGCTACAAGCCCATCGACGAGGTCATCGCCGACCAGGCCGACTTGGTGGAACCGCTCGTCCGCCTGGTTCCGCTCGCCGTCTTGAAGGGGTAGCCTGCGTTTCGATCTCGCCGGCTTTGACAAGCGCGATTTTCGTGATGATCGGGCCTGTCAGCTCGTACAGGACGGTTGCGGCGAGGATGATCGTGCGGATCTGGCTCCCGTGGGAATCGGCGAGGATGCGCGATGCCGCCAGCGACAAGCCGATCGCCACGCCGGCCTGCGGCACGAGGGTCAGCCCGAGGTACTTTTGAACGGTCTTCGGCATGTCGGCGATCTTGGCCCCCGCCGTCGCCCCGGCGACCTTGCCGACGACGCGCATGACGACGTAGACGAGCGCGAGGAAGCCGACGCTGGCGAAGACCTTGAAGTCGAGGTCCGCGCCCGAGAGCGTGAAGAAGCACATGAAGATGGGGGCGGTCATGCCATCGAGCGCGGTGCCCGCGCGTTCGCCGGCGCGGCTGAGGTTCGCCAGCGCAAAGCCGAGGCTCATCATGACGAGCAGCGACGAGAGCGAGAATCGCAGCGCGATCGACGTGAGCAGGAACAGGCTGCCGAGGATGAACGCGGTGAGCTCGCCCTCCGACTTGACGTATCGCAGCAAAACCGTGGCGACGATGCCGTAGATGGCGCCGAGGCCGATGGAAAGCGCGATTTCCTTGACCGGCTGCACGAGGGAGAGCAGGTTGACGCCGCCGCCCCCGACAATGGCCTGCGCGATCGAGGCGCAGATGCCGAACAGGATGATGCATACGGCGTCGTCGAGCGCGACGACGGGAATCAGCGTATCGACGACGGGACCCTTGGCCTTGTACTGCCGGATGACGAGCAGGGTGGCGGCCGGCGCCGTGGCGCAGGCGATGCTGCCCAGGACGAGGGAAAACGCGAAATCCTGCCGGCAGACGAGCCAGAGCGCCAGAAAAACCACCACGAATGCGCCGATGGCTTCGAGCAGGGTGACGAGGATGATGGCCTTGCCCGTTTTTTTGAGCGAGGCCAGCTTCATCTCGGCGCCGATGCTGAACGCGATGATGGCGAGGGCGACTTCGCTGATGATTTCGAGACCCTTGACGGCGTCGGCGGGAACCCAGTTCAGCACCATGGGGCCGATGACGATGCCGCCGATCAAATAGCCGGTGACATCGGGGAAGTTGAACTTGCCGAAGATCTTTGAAAAGACGATCGCCGCCCCGATGACGACGGCAAGATGTTGCAGGACGAGCAGCGTGGTCACAGCGCCTCCTCGGCCTTCGCCGCGTAGTCCCGGACGCCCCAGAACGTCGTGAGGGGAAGCGCGACGATGATGCCCACGTTGTCGCCGTCCAGATCGCCGATGACGGTTTCGAACGATTCCTTGACCGCCTGGAGCTGTTCGTCCGTGACGGCCATCATGATCGTCTTGTTGAACGGTCGGCCCATGTTGAGGAAGCCTCGGATGGCATGGCCCATCCCGAGGTTCCGCCCCATGGCCTTTGCCATGCCCAGGGTGTCGAATATGGTTCCGCCATACAGCTTCCGGTTGTTGAACTCGCGCAGGAGGTCTTCAAATTTGTCCAAGTCGTTGACGACGACAAAGCAGAGGTTCATGCTTCGGCCTTTCTTTGAAATGATGAGTGATTGGAAATTACGAATTACGAATGGCGAATGGTGGTGGTGGGAATGGGGTAATCATACAAATTGAGGCTGGAATAAGCAAGGGGTGGATTTCTTTGATTGGACGGATCAGACGGATTGGACGGATCTGCAGCAACGGCGCCGGATCGGTCCCCGGGTTGCAAAACAGGGCGTGGTCGTGCGTTTGACCCACATGCGGTTGAATGCTATACTTTTTGCCATGTCTTCATTCCGGTTATCATTCGGGTCAAACTCTTCACTCACGTCATCATGGAAACGACAGATATGCCAATCCTCGGCCGTCCACACTGGAAAGAGCATCTAGCCAGGCAGCAGTCCCTTTCCTGTCAGAGCCATGCGGGATTGAAGCATCAGGTTCAGTACAAATTGCTCAATTCCGCCGCTTACGGTGTGCCTCAAGTGCGGGAACGTGCATTCATCGTCGGCCTTCGCGAAGATGTCGCCCTAACCCCTGGCCGCTAGCCGCTGAACTCGACAAAGCTGCCCCCGGCCAAATTTCAAGTTTCAAGCTTCCAATTTCAAACCCCCATCATAGCCACAAAACACGACGAATCACAAAAATCCCTGTGTCTTTCTGTGCTTTCTGCGGACAAACCCAACTCGGTGAAGCCGCCACGCCCTTCTTGTCCTTCTTGCCCTTTTGTTGAAAACAGCGCCCTCCACGCCTCCCCCCTGGCCCTCTTTTTCGTGCCTTTCGTGTATTTCGTAGTTTCAAATAAATCCCCCTCCCACGCCCATCCACCTTCTTTTCGTGGCCATTTCCCACTCGGCAAAGCCGCCACAGCCAAGTACAAGTAATTTTGCAATTCGCAATTCGTAATTTCAACAACCCCCAGCCAACGCTCCTCTCTTCTCTCTCCCCTCTTCTTCTCACTAAAAAAAAATGCCCACCATCCACAACCGCTTCGCCGTCAACTTCGACTTCCCGGTCCACTTCACCGAAAACGCCTTCGATCCGGCGTCCACGCTGCTTTGCGAGGTCTTCGACCGGCTCGACGAAAAGCGCGTCCACCGGGTCGCCGTCTTCATCGACGCCGGCCTGGCCGCCGCGCAACCGGCGCTCGACGCCTCGATCCGCGCCTACGCGGACGCCCATGCGGGCCGGTTCGAGCTGGCGACGACGCCCCGGCAAGTCCCCGGCGGCCACCAGGCCAAGAACGACCTCGACCTCCTGCGGGACATCATCCACACGCTCGCCGACCTCCACCTCGACCGCCAGAGCTTCGTGCTCGCCATCGGCGGCGGCAGCATGCTCGACGCCACGGGCCTCGCCGCCGCCCTCGTCCACCGCGGCCTGCGCCTCGTGCGAATGCCCTCGACCGTGCTGGCGCAATGCGACGCCGGGGTCGGCGTCAAAAACGGGATCGACCAGCACGGCCAAAAGAACTTCATGGGCACCTTCGCGCCGCCGTTCGCGGTCGTCAACGACGCCGCGCTGCTCGCGTCCCTCCCGGCGCGGGAACGCATCGGCGGCCTCGCCGAGGCCGTCAAGGTGGCGATCATCCGCGACGCCGCGTTCTTCGACCGCCTCGAAGCGGACGCCGCGGCGCTTGCCGCAGGCGAACCGGCGCCGCTGCAGCAGGCGATCGTCGCCGCCGCCGCCATCCACCTGCGGCAAATCTGCACCGGCGGCGACCCGTTTGAATTCGGCTCGGCGCGCCCCCTCGACTTCGGCCACTGGGCGGCGCACCGGCTGGAAATCCTCTCCGGCCACGCCATCGGGCACGGCCGGGCCGTCGCCGTCGGCATGGCGCTCGACACGCTCTACGCCACGCGCACCGGCCTCCTCCCGCAAGCCGACGCCGACCGCATCCTCGCGCTCGTCGGCGCGCTCGGCCTCCCCCGCTTCCTGTCCCCGCTCGACCGGCGGCGACCGGACGGCAGGCTGGAAATCGTCCGCGGCATCGACGATTTCCGCGAACACCTCGGCGGACGCCTCTGCGTCACGCTGCCCACCGCGATCGGCCGGACGGTGGAAGTCCACGACATGGACGAAGCCCGCATCGAAGCCGCCATCGAAGCCCTGCGCGACTTCGCTCCGTAAACCGGAGGTTGGGGCAGGCCGCTTCGCGGCAGGGGCTAGGGGCTAGTCGCTAGGGGCTAGTGCCGAAGGGCTGTAATTCGTAATTTGTAATTCGCCATTCGTAATTTCACCCCCCCCCGGCGGTCACTCCTCACTCCGCCCTCCTCACTCCTCTCTGTTTTTGGGGAGTGTCCCAAAAACTCCCGTAAACC
>JBMNOD010000097.1:0-12342 GCA_050942875.1 Kiritimatiellia bacterium | reverse complement strand
GGGTCTGGGGCGTCCCCGGCCTGAACTACGCTCTACGCTCTTCTCACTCCTCACTATGCGAAGGGTGGCGCGGCGTGGGTGGTGGGGGTTTGGACAGGATTACAAGATTGACAAGATTGTTTTGGTGGATGGAATCCTGTCCAAAAAACGGGGTCTGGGGCGTCCCCGGCCTGAACTACGCTCTGCGCTCTTCTCACTCCTCACTAAAAAAGCCTGCTTTTTTGACAAGATTGTTTTGGTGAATGGAATCCTGTCCAAAAAACGGGGTCTGGGGTGTCCCCGGCCTGAACTACGCTCTACGCTCTTCTCACTCCTCACTAAAAAAGCCTGCTTTTTTGACACGATTGCCTTGATGGATGGAATCCTGCAAGTCCTGCAATCCTGTCGGAAAATTTTACGTGCGGGATGTGCGGGCAAGAGGGCGCAGGCGGCGAAACGCGGCGGGGACGCCGCGTCCACTGCGCTGCGCGAAATCCATGATCCGTCCGATCCGTCCGATCCGTCTGATCGGACTGATCCAATTCCCCGACCAACAGCCGCTTCTCTGCGACAAGGCTGCCTCACGGCCTGACCCTGGACTTTGGACCTTGGACTCGACAAAGCGACTAGCCCCCTGGCGACCAGCGACGCAATCGGGCAGGCGACGGGGCGGGTTCGAGACTGGTCGACAAGCGTTCCGAGGCCGCCCCCTGCGACTGACCGATTGCGCGCCGATTGCACGCCGATAGCGATTCTTCTTGAAGACCAGGGGCGCAAGCTGGTAAACTGAAAAATTCTTTGTCCACAACGGAAACGGAATCATGACAGCCGACACCCTCCGCAAACTCTATCTCGATTTTTTCAAGTCCAAAGGCCACGCCGTCGTTTCGGGCGCATCCCTGATGCCCGAGAACGATCCGACCGTGCTTTTCACCACCGCCGGGATGCACCCGCTCGTGCCGTATCTGATGGGCGAGCCGCATCCGGCGGGGAAGCGCCTGGTCAACGTGCAGAAGTGCGTCCGCACCGGCGACATCGACGCCGTGGGCGACGCCTCGCACCTGACCTTCTTTGAAATGCTCGGCAACTGGTCGCTGGGCGACTACTTCAAGCGCGAGGCCATCACGTGGTCGCACGAGTTCCTCACGAAGAAGCTCGGCTTCGATCCGGAGCAGCTGAACGTGACGGTGTTCGCCGGCGAGGAGGGCATCCCCGCCGACGAGGAGGCCGCCGCGATCTGGCGCGAGCTGGGCATCCCCGAGTCGCGCATCTTCCGCCTGCCGCGCGAGGACAACTGGTGGGGCCCCGCCGGCCAGACCGGCCCCTGCGGCCCCGACACCGAGATGTTCATCGACACGGGCAAGGCGCCGTGCGGCCCCGAGTGCCGCCCGGGGTGCCACTGCGAGAAGTACATCGAGATCTGGAACAACGTCTTCATGCAATACAACAAGCGCGAGGACGGCGCCTACGCGCCGCTCAAGCAGCACAACGTCGATACGGGCATGGGCGTCGAGCGGACGATCTGCATGATGAACGGCCTGGCGTCGGTCTACGACACGGAGCTTTTCGCGCCGATCATGGCGACGATCGATTCGCTCGCGACGACGCGCCCCGAGGACGAGGCCGCGGCGATGCGCTCCGAGCGCATCGTCGCCGACCATCTGCGCACCGCCGTGTTCATCCTCGGCGACCCGAAAGGCGGCGTCGTCCCCGGCAACGTCGGCGCCAACTACGTGCTGCGCCGCCTGATCCGCAGCTCCGTCCGACACGCCAAGGCCCTGGGCATCGCCAACGGCTACACGGGGAAGATCGCCGACGTGATCATCGCCAACTACCGCCACGTCTATCCCGAGCTGGAAGAGAAGCGCGACGTGATCGTCCGCGAGCTTCTCGACGAAGAGGCCCGCTTTGCGAAGACGCTGGCCGCCGGCGAACGCGAGTTCGAGAAGACGGCCCAGGCGCTGCTGGCCCACGGCCAGACGAAGATCAGCGGCCGCACGGCCTTCAAGCTGTACGACACCTACGGCTTCCCGCTGGAGTTCACGGAAGACCTCGCCGCCGAGAAGGGGCTGACGGTCGACCGGGAGGGCTACGAAGCCGCTTTCAAAAAGCACCAGGAGCTGTCGAAGCAGGGCGAAGGCACGTTCAAGGGCGGTTTGGCCGACCATTCCGAGACGACGACCGCGCTGCACACGGCCACGCATCTGCTCCACCGCGCGCTGAAGAACGTCCTCGGCGAGCACGTCAACCAGAAGGGCTCCAACATCACGGCCGAGCGCCTGCGCTTCGACTTCACGCACCCCGAGAAGATGACGCCCGAGCAGATCCGGGAAGTCGAGGCGATCGTCAACGGCGTCATCGAGGCCAAGATGCCGGTGAACATGGAAGTCATGACGTTCGAGGCCGCGAAGGCGTCGGGCGCCATCGCGCTCTTTGCCGGCAAGTACGACGAGCAGGTCAAGGTCTATTCCATCGGCGACTTCTCGAAGGAAGTCTGCGGCGGTCCGCACGTCGCCAACACGGGCGACATGGGGCGCTTCCGCATTCGCAAGGAAGAATCGTCGAGCGCCGGCGTCCGCCGCATCCGTGCGGTGCTGGAAAAGTAGCACCGGATTTGCCTGTTGAGCCGCGCGCGGTTTTATGGCACAATTGCACCGTCAAAGGAGATTTCTCATGCGCACGTTACGAAGGCTTTTCTGGATTCTGGTCCTGCTCGCGATCGCGGCAGGCGTCGGGCTGCATGTTTTTGTGAGCTCTTCTCGTGGCAAGGACTTGATTGCCAAGCGGATATCCCAGGCGACCGGGCTGAAGGCGTCCGTCGGCGACGCCCGGTTGTCCGGGTGCAAGCTGGCGCTGTCCGATGTCAAGGTCTGGTATGCGGAGGAGGGCGATGCAGCCGAGAAGGTCGTCCTGGCGGCGCCTGAAGCCGTCGTTTCGCGTCTCGATGGGCGCCGGAAGATTTTCATGGCTCGCCCGGTGATTTCCGGATTCCAGTCCGACCAGCGCGATTGGACGCCGGCGGGACTTCGCGTATTCGTCGACCCGGATGCCGTCGAAAAGGCGTTGGCGACATTTTCGCGCTCGCTTGCCATCTGGCTTGAAATCACCGAGGCGCGAATCGTTCTGCATGATGCCCGAGGCGAGGCGCTCGTCACCTATTCGGGCGTGGACTGGGCGCGGCTTCCGGTCGTGATTCCGGGGCGTCCGGGGCTGGCGTACAACCAGGTCGTCGTCCAGGCGATCAATGGCGAATCGGCGTCGATTCTGAAGAAATGGCTCGATGACGGCCGGACGTCCATTGCCTTGCAAGATTCTGCAACCTCTCTTGCGCTGGTTCCCGATGAAGTGGGGCAGCCTGCCGAGGAGTCGCCTGCAGCGACGCCGTCGGCCGAAGCCTCCGAAGCCAAGACCGGGACGAAGGCTGAACCCGCTGCAGGAGAGGAGCAAAAGGCGCGATGAGGATTGTCGGCGTCATTCCGTCGCGTTGGGGCTCGACGCGTTTCCCGGGCAAGAGCCTCGCCCCCCTTTGCGGCAAGCCGCTGGTGAAGTGGGTCGTCGAGGCGTGCCTGAAGGCGAAGACGCTTGATGAAGTCGTCGTCGCGACAGACGAGCCGCGCATTGCCGACGCCGTCGCCGGATGCGGCGCCCGGGTCGCCATGACGCGCCCGGACCATCCGTCGGGGACGGATCGCGTCGCCGAGGCGGCGCAGGCGCAGGACGACGACATCGTCGTCAACATCCAGGGCGACGAGCCGCTGATCGATCCCGCGCTCATCGACGCGGTGGCGCGGAAGCTCAAGGACGCCGACGGCTGGCAGATGTCCACCGCCTGCACCCCGATTGCGTCGTTGGAAGACCTGCGCTCGCCGACGGTCGTCAAGGTCGTGCTCGACGCGCAGGATGGCGCGTTGTATTTTTCCCGCCTGCCGATCCCGTGCCGACGCGATGGCGAGCCCGACCTGGCGTCGGGGCTCTACCAGCGGCACATCGGCATCTACGGCTATCGCGGCGCGTTTTTGAAGCGTCTGGTGTCCGAACCGCCCTGCGCCCTGGAGAAGGCCGAGTCGCTGGAGCAGCTCCGGGCGATGTGGCTGGGCGGGCGCATCGCCGTCGTGCGCGCGCACGAGCCGGGCGTGGGCGTGGATCGCCCCGAAGACGTCGCCGTCGTCGAGAGAATCCTGCGCGAAAGGGGGCTTGCATGAACAAGCAGAAAGCAACGAAGACCGCTGAAAGCGCGGCGCGTCCCGCGCGCCCCGTCACCGTCAAGGTCGGCGGCCCCACGGATTTCGCCATCGGCGCGAAGCGTCCGCTGGCGTTGATCGCCGGGCCGTGCGTGATCGAGAGCCGCGAGGGCTGTTTCGATTTGGCGAAGAAGCTCGTGGCGCTGTCCCGCCGCCTCGGCATCCCCTACGTCTTCAAGGCGTCCTTCGACAAGGCGAACCGCTCCTCCGTACACAGCTACCGCGGCCCGGGGATCGAGGAAGGGCTGCAGATCCTCGCCGACATCCGCAACGAGCTCGGGGTGCCCGTCGTGACCGACATCCACGAGCCGTGGCAGGCGGCGGTGGCGGCAAAGTTCGTGGACGTCATCCAGATACCGGCCTTCCTGTGCCGTCAGACCGACCTGCTGCTGGCGGCGGGCGACACGGGTTGCACGGTCGAGGTCAAGAAGATGCAGTCCATGGCCCCCGAGGACATGGAGCAGGTCGTTGGCAAGATCGAGTCCACCGGCAACCGCAAGATCATCCTGGTCGAGCGCGGGACGTCGTTCGGCTATCGCAATCTGGTTGTGGACATGCGCAGCCTGCTCGTCATGCGCGAGTTCGGCTATCCGGTCGTCTTCGACGCCACGCATTCCGTCCAGCGCCCCGGGGCGATGGGCGCGAGCAGCGGCGGCGACGGCAGGTGGGCGCCCCGCCTGGCCTGCGCGGCCGTCGCGACGGGCGCGGTGGACGGCGTCTTCATCGAGACGCACGTCGATCCGCCGTCGGCGCTTTCCGATTCCGCCAATGCGATTCCCCTTGCCGCCATGTCCGCGCTGTGGAAGAAGCTTGCCGGCATCGCGGCGATCACCCGCGGCGGTGAAAAGAAGAGGAGCACGCGCGCATGATGAAACGGATGTCCCAGGCTCAGGTCGATCGGTTGGCGCGCCGCGCACTTGTCGCGGCGTGCCTTCTGGCGGTCGTCTGCCTTGGACGCGTTGCGACGGGCGTGCCGGTCGCGGCGGAATCCGTGAAGGGGCTGCGCCTGCCGCTCCAGCGCCACGCCAACGGGCGCGTCCAGACCTTGCTCATTGCCGAAGAGGCGTGGATGACGGAGGAGGGCGTTGCGGCCAAGGGCGGCATCCAGATGTTTTTGATGAGCCCCGAGGGGCTGACGAATGGGATTGCATTCGCCGAGGAAGGGACGTTCAACCAGAAGGCGAAGACCGCGCGTTGCATCGGGCCGGTGCTTCTGAAGAAGGAGGGGCTGACGCTTTCCGGCACGAACATGCTTTGGGATTCGTCTGCGAACGAGATCATCATCGAGTCGAAACCCGTGCTGACGATCACCCGATCCGGCCGCAGCGTTGTGGAGGGGCCATGACCAAGCGCGCCCGCCTGATTTTCGCGCTGATGCTGGCGTTGCCGGCCGTGGCGGCGGTTGCCGCCGATGCGGCGGCGACCAAGACGATCGAGACCGTGATCACCTCGGAGAGCCTCGCCTTCGACTATGAGAATTTCATGGCGTCGTTTCTTCGGAACGTCCGTGTCGTCGATCCCGAATTCCAGTTGACGGCGGATGCGATGACCGTGCGCTTCAAGAACACGAACGACATTGACCGCCTGGAGCTTGAAGGGCATGTGAAGCTGCAAAAGGACGACGTTGAAGCCGCATGCGGATCGGCTTTCTACACGAAGGTGAACGGCCAGGTCTTGATGGAGAAGTCTCCGGTCGTGACACGCGGCGACAGCCGGATTTCCGGCGACAAGATGTCGGTGTGGATCCCCGAGGAGCGCGTGCTCGTCGAACGCCGTGTCAAGGTCGACACGAAGGGACGCCGCGGCGTGGATCGGATGACGGTGGCTGCGAACCGTCTGGAGTTCGATTATCGGGAATTCCGGGCGACGTTCGAGGGCAATGTCGTCGTCAAGGAGCCTGGATTCAGCTTGCACGCCGATCGGATTCTTGTCTTCCTTGAAAATACAAACGATGTGAAGCGAATGGATGCGGCGGGGCGGGTGCAGTTCACGCGCGACGCAGTCGCGGTCACCTGCGGCAAGGCAAGCTACTCTCGCGACAGCGGGGTCGTGATTTTGCAGGAAAAGCCTGTCGTTTCCCATGGCACGGGCCGGATCGAGGCAGACAGGATGTCGATCTGGATCCACCAAAAGCGATTTGTCGTCGAAGATGACGTCAGGTTGCTGTCTGGCGTCGCGGACCGCCCGAAGGATCCGCCAACGACGGTTACGGCCTCGAAGCTGGAATTCGACTACGACAAATTCATTGCGCTGTTCGATGGCGGAGCGAGGGTGAAGCATCCGGAGATGACCCTTGAGGCGGATCGCATGCGCGTCTTTCTCGAAAATACGAACCGGCTCAGCCGCGTCGATGCGGTCGGACGCGTTCATCTGCGTAGCGACGGCCAGACATCGACGCCGAAGCGCGGGGGCTCGCGCCGCGGCTTCGATCTCGTCGCCGACAACATGCTGGCGCATTTCGCCGATGAAAATGTGCTTGATCGTGTCGAAGCCGAGGGCGGTGTGAATTTGAAGAGCGGGGATTTGGTCGGGCAGTGCGGCCAAGCCGTCTACACCGGGAGCGACAAGCGCATCCGCATGCAAGGCAATCCCGTGGTGACGAAAGGCGACAACAAGTTCGCCGCGACGGTCATGTCCTATCTCATCGACGAAGGGCGCGTGTTCACCGAGGAGGAGTTCGTCGGGGAGATCCTGCCGGATTCCTTTAAAGAAGGAGGGCAGCCATGACCATCGCCGCGCTGGAAACCACGCCGATCGCCGACCGCCATACGCTCGTGGCGGAGAACCTGGTCAAGAGCTACCGCCACCGCCGGGTTGTGGATGGCGTGAACATCCATATCGACAAGGGCGAGATCGTCGGCTTGCTCGGCCCCAACGGCGCCGGCAAGACGACCACGTTCTACATGATCGTGGGGCTCGTCCGGCCCGAATCCGGCACCATTTGCTTCAAAGGCGGCGACATCACCCGGTATCCCGTCTATCGACGCGCCCGCTCCGGGCTGGGCTACCTGGCGCAGGAACCCTCGATCTTCCGCAGACTCACCGTCGAACAGAATATCATGGCGATTTTGGAGACGCTGCCTTTGTCGAGGGCCGAACGGAAGCAGCGCCTGCACGCGCTGCTCGGCGAATTCAACCTGGTCAAGGTGGCCAGGCAGCGCGCCTACACCCTCAGCGGCGGCGAGCGCCGCAAGCTGGAGATTGCCCGCGCGCTCGTGCAGAACCCCGCCATCCTGCTTCTCGACGAGCCCTTTGCGGGGGTCGATCCGCTTGCCGTGTCGGACATCCAGCAGATCGTCCGCGACCTCCAGGCGAGCGGCTACGGCATCCTCATCACCGACCACAACGTCCGGGAGACGCTCTCCGTTGTGGATCGCGCGTATTTGCTTTACGAAGGCCGCGTGCTCTGCGAAGGCACCAGCCAGCAGCTGATCGACGACCCGGAAGTGCGCAAGCGCTATCTTGGCGAAGAATTCCGAATGTAACCCTAATTAAAGGAGGCCAACATGCAAGTAGAAGTCACCGTCCGCCGTTTGAACCTCAGCGATGCCGTTCAGAGATACGCCCAGGATAAGGGAGAACGACTCATTGAGAAGTTTCGCGCCATTGAGTTCGTGAGAGTCGTCCTCGATGAGGACGGCCCGTTCTGCGTGGCGAACATTTCGATTCAAGGCGGCCAGGGCGCCACGGCGGAAAGCAACCACAAGGATCCCGAGATCATGGCCGCAATCAACGCCGCCTTCGACAAGGCCGAGGCGCAGTTGCGCAAAAACACCGAGCGTCGCCAGGACGTCCGGTCTTAAGAGGAAAGACAGTGACACTGACGAAGGAAATCCCCCTGATCAACAAGTACGGCATGCACGTCCGGCCTGCCGGCGCGCTCGCGCGGGTTTGCCAGAAGTACATGTCCGAAGTCACGGTCTCGAACGGAGAAAGCACGGTCTCGGGCAAAAGCGTCCTGGGGCTCATGACGCTGCAAGCTCCGGTCGGGACGGTGCTCAAGTTCACGGCGCAAGGCGACGACGCGAACCTCGTGCTCGAAGAAATCGAGGAGCTGGTCAAGAACCGCTTCGGCATTGCCGACGAATAGACGCCATGCCCATCTACGAATATCGTTGCGAACGTTGCGGCCAGGCGTTCGAACACTTGGCCAAGTCGTTTGACGAGCCTGCGCCACCGTGTCCATCCTGCGGCGAGAAGAAGGCCAGGCGTCAGCTTTCGGTCTTCGCCGCCGGAAGCACGAAGACGCAGGTGGCGGGGTGCCAACGCTGCCCCGCGAGCGACGCAGGTTGCCCCATGGCCGCTCAACGTTGCGGCTCGGGACCTGGCTGCCACGCCTTTTAATGGCAAATCAAAACAAGGAACTGTTATGAAATTGAGAATTTTGCCTGCAACCCTGATGCTCGCCGCGCTGATGCTCGGCGGTTGCGCCACGAAGATCAAGGTCACGTCCGAGCCTTCGGGCGCCATGGTGCGACTCCGAGGGGAGGGGAGGGCGGCCTTCCGCTGGAAGACCGGCCCCACGGTGACGCCGTGCGAGATGGACGTGTACTACGGGCGTGTCAGCGTCTATGTCATCTGGCCCGACATCCAGCCCGACGGCCAGCCGCGCATGGATGGCAAGCGGATCAGCGGCGTGAAGTCCGAAAAGAGGCAAATCGATCTCTCGCCGTGGCGCGACGAGGAGTCGATCCACTTCGTCAAGCCCTAGCCGGGCGGACGCCGACACGATGACGCGCAACTCGGTACGCGATTTTCTTGAATACATCCCGTTTCGCCTCGCCGTCGGGCTCTTGGATCTCATCCCGATTCGTGCCGGCTACGCGCTCGGGCGATCGGCTGGCGCGATCGCCTGGGCGTTGCTGAAGCGGCGCAGGAAGACCGCCATCGCCAACGTGCTCAAGGCCGGCATCACCGCGGACGTCGCCGAAGCGAGGCGAATCGCCAGGGCGTCGTTTTCGAGCTTCAGCATGGTCGGCGTCGAAGCGCTTGCCGCCATGCGCCTCGTCACGCCGGATGCCTTGGATCGCCATGTGGAGATCGTCATGCCGCCCGCGACGCGCGAGCTGATGGACGATCCCAGGCAGGGCGTCATCGTCGTCTCGGCGCATCTTGGCAACTGGGAGCTCGCCGGCCATATCGCCTCGTTTCACAAGAAAGTCGTCGCCGTGGCACGGTCGATGAACAACCCCCATACGCAGCGCTACCTGCTCCGACGCAATCCGCGGATGAACATGGAAATCGTGCAGAAGCACTCGTCGGACAGCCTCAGCCTGCTGCGCCCGCTCAAATCGGGGCTCCTGCTCGGGCTCATCGCGGACCAGCACGCCGCCTCGCACGGCATCCAGGCCAATTTCTTCGGCCATCCTGCCATGACCGTCGTTTCGCCAGCCCGGCTCCACCTGGCCACCGGCTGTCCGCTCTTCAGCGCGTTCTGTCTGCGCACCGGCCTCATGACGTTCAAACTCGTTTTCGGCGAGCCGATGCGCTTTGAGAAAACCGCAGACCGCCAGGCCGACATCCTGAAGATCACCCAGACGATGAACGATCAGATTGAAGCCGCCATACGGCTCTGCCCCGAGCAGTACCTTTGGGCGCATCGCCGCTGGCGTTGACCTGCGGCGAAACGAAAGGAGACACACCATGTCCACGCCAGACCCCCCAAAAAAGCCCGTTCAAACGGCATGCGCGTCAAAGCCGGAAGACGCGGCGCCCGATTCACGGAAGCCCACCGTTTTCGCCCGCATTCTGAAATTCCTGCGCCGCGACGTCTGGGATCTCGAATTGACCGGGCTGCCCATGCTCAAACGGACGCTGGTGAAGATGGCGCGGATCGGCATTCTCGTTTTCAAAGGATTCAAGAACGACGAATGCGCCCTGCATGCGTCGTCGCTCACGTTCATGACGCTCCTCTCGTTCATCCCGACGCTGGCACTCGCCATTTCTCTCGTGCGAGCCGTCAGCTACGACGATTCGCTTCGCGAAAAGACAAAGGAATTCGTCCGCTCCGTCGTCGTCGAGGAGGTCAAAATCACGCCGTCGGGCTTGATCGCCGACCCGGCTGCGGACGACACGGCCGCCGCCGAAGCCACCGAGGACACGGCCGCCGCCGAAGCGGCGGCCACGACGAATGCACCGCCTTGCGTCGGTGCGACGACAGTCGCTTCGACGCAAGGCGTGATCACGCTCGACAAGCTCGATGCCCTGATCGACAAGGGGTTCGATGCGGTTGAAGGGCTTGATTTCCGGGCGTTGGGCGGCATTGGCCTTATTTTCCTGATCTGGACGGTCATCGCCGTGCTCGGCGATGTCGAGTCCGCCTTCAATCGCGTCTGGGGCGTCGTCGAGCAACGGCCGCTGGCCCGGAAGTTCACGGACTACCTCAGCGTGCTCGTCATCTGCCCGCTCCTCGCGGCCGCGGCGTCGTCGCTGCCCGTCGTCGGAGCCCTTGAAAAGAAGATGAGCGAAGCCGACGACAGCTTCTTCCTGTCGTCGATCGCCGGCGTCCCGCTCATCCGGGTCGCCTGGGTGCTTTTCCTGCTGACGCTGGCCTTCGCCTTCCTGATCAAGTTCGCGCCCAACACGAAGGTGAAGGCGCTCCCCTCGCTCGCAGGCGGCCTTGTGGCGGCGATCGGCTTCTCGGTCTGGCTGAAAATCTGCCTGGCGCTGCAAATCGGCGTGGCGAAGTACAGCGCGTTTTTCGGCAGTTTCGCCACGGTTCCCATCTTGCTTTCCTGGGTGTATGTGAGCTGGGAGATTTTGCTGTTTGGCGCGCAAGTCGCCTCGGCAGTGCAAAACGTCGAAACCTACAAGGTGGAACTCGGCTGGAGGGATGCCAATTTCCGGGCGCGGTTCTATCTGGCGGTGGCGCTCTTGCGCGAGGCCGCGAGCGGCCTCGCGACAGGCGACGGCCTGCTCGATTTGGCCGATTTCAATCGCCGCCATCGCGTCGCCGTTCGGCTTGTGCGCTCAGTCGCCTACGAACTGAGCGTGGCGGGCGTGCTTGTCGAGACGGCGAAGGACTCCAATTGCTACGCCATTCGCAAGGATTTGAGCCAGATGACGCTGGGCGATCTGCTCTTTCTGCTTCTCGACGTCGGCGCCCCCCCCGATGAGCTGGGACTTTCCAGACTTGCCACGTCAAAGGCGCTGCAAGATGAATTCGTGGAAGCCCTGGGCGAAAAACTTTCCATTCGAATCGCCGATCTTCCCTCCAACGACCTCGAAACCTCGCCCGCCACCTCATGAAGAAGGCGAAGCGACGGGCACAGGCGAAGCCGCCGCCCATTTCATCGCCGGGGCGGTTTGAGATCGGGCGACTGCTTGCAGTCGGCATGCTCCTCGCCGCGATCCCGCTCTTCATGATGATGGAAGGATGCCGGGTGGTTTCTGTGCGTCCGCCATCGGGGACGCGCCCCGGGACGACCGTCTTCATGGAGGTCACCGGCTACGACAACGGCCCAAAATCATGCGGCTGGGAGCGCGACTGGCTCGGGCGCCCCGTCTATGGCTACGGGCCAATGAAGGGCAAGCGCAAACAAGTCGGCATCACGGCGAGCGGCACCCGGGCGAAGCACGGCACCGTCGCGGCCGACACGCGCTACTATCCCTTTGGCACCATCCTCTACATCCCGGGCTATGGCTACGGACGGGTCGAAGACCGCGGCGGCGACATCAAAGGCCCCACACGGCTCGACGTGTGGTTTCCGAACGAAAAAGCCGCCCTCAAGTGGGGACGCCGCAAGAACGTCCGCGTGACCGTGTGGAAGAAGCCGTAGCGGAGGTGGGGCGACGCCGTCCCGGCTAGCCGTCCCCGCCGCGTATCGCCGCCTGCGCCTCAGAGGTGGGGCGACGCCGTCCCGGCTAGCCGTCCCCGCCGCGTTTCGCCGCCTGCGCCCTCTTGCCCGCACACCCCGCACGTAAAATTTTCTGACAGGATTACAGGATTTGCAGGATTCCAACTACCCAGGCAATCGTGTCAAAAAAGCAGGCTTTTTTAGTCCGAAGTTCCAGCGGCTTTTTCACGGGAAAATCTTTGCAAAGGCCTGATGGAGAAGGATTTATGCCCCCCAAGGCGCAGCATTTTCGTTCCAATGTGCCCATGTAAACGAAATTATTTAAA
>JBMNOD010000096.1:0-12378 GCA_050942875.1 Kiritimatiellia bacterium | reverse complement strand
CCATGCTCGCGCGCCTGCTGGCGTGCCCGTGCAAGCGTGCCCTGCGCCCGTTTCGCTTGCTTCGCTCGCCTCCTCTGTGCCATAATGGGCGCAATTCACACGAAGGACGCGCGCGCCCGCCAGCCAGTAGCCAGCGCGTTGCGCTGGCTACTGGCTGGCGGGGTCCGAATAGATGCCGACCGCGCGCCGTCCCGCGCGGGACATCTTGAGCACCTGCTCCGAATACAGCCGATGCTGCTGGTCGAAGAGCGAGCGCGGCGCGAAATAGCGACGGCCAAAGAAAAACTGCATGCCGTAGAACGAAATCCCCGGCTCGTCCTTCCAGTAGTCCGGATCGATGCCGCACTCGTTCATCTCGTCGTCCGTGTGCGACGACGCCCACCACATGAAATACAGCTCGCGCTCGCCGCCCTTCGCGTTCAACCGCGAGCGCAGACGGCGGTAGTAGTCCTTGACGCGGTCGTTCCGCCACTTCAGCCAGGTCGGACGCATCGCGTCGGACATCAGAAAATCGTAGCGCCGCCGGAACCGCTTCGGATCGCCCGCCTCGCCCGGCACGGCGACGCCCGTGTCCTTCGTGAATTCGCCCACCGTCCAGTCCCCGTAGCCGTACTTCGCGTTGTTGAGGCCGGTGATGCCGGTGAACTGCCAGGAAAGCGGAATGCGGAGCGAGACGCCGCCGAAGCTCCTCGTGTCGCCGATCATGTCGGCGATCTCGCCGACGACGTCGAGGAGGTACGCCTGCACCTTCGGATGCAGGCAGTTGTAGCACCAGGGCCGCCAGGGGATCGCGGTCGACCCCTCGTTGGACCATTCGACGACATCGGGATCGGCGAAGACGGGAACCGAGCGCTTCACGTCCTTCGCCTTCGGATCCTCCACGATCCTCGACGAGATGCCCATGCGCGCATCGAACGACTGGTCGTGATGCAGCGTGACATGCGGAATGAAGACGTTGCCGTACTTCTCCGCGACGAGCGCGAGCATGCGCAGCTCGTTCTGTTCGCTGACGCTCCAGGCGTCGACGACCTTCGAAGGATAGTGCACCGTCCCGTAGGCGACGACGGCGGGCGACATCGTGTTCACGCCGGCGAAACGGTTCCACTCGCCCCAGCGATTCATCGTCCGCAGGTTCTCGAACGTCTTGCACGGCTTCGGATTCGGATCGTTCCCCATGCCGAAGAAGCGCTTCCAGCGCCCGTTTTCCTCGAAGAATCCGCCCGCGAGACGGCCGCGCCGCGCGCCCCCGGGCGCCGCCGGGAGCGGGCCGTCGATGCGATGGACGCGGATGCGGCTCGCCGCCGCGCGGCTGCCGCGGTTGAGGTTGACGACGGCGAGGACGATGTTCGTGCCCGTCGGATAGAAGAACGCCTCGTGCGTCAGCATCGTCATCGTGTTGCGGTACTGTCCGCCCGTCTCCACGCCGCCGGTCAGAATCTGTCCCGCATCGCGGCTCTGGCCCTTCTGCCCCACGACGCCGCCGTCGTTGGACCAGAAGCCGAGCGACCGGAACTTGTCGTCGGGATACGTCACTTCCAGAAGATACGTGTGGTGGATGTCGGGGATCTGGTAGTTGTAGCTGAAGCCGTCGAGCGCCCAATGCGGATGGAGCGCCGCGCCGGACGACTCGCGGTAGGAACCGAAATCGGTTTCCACGATGCGCGTCGCGCCGTCGCGTTCGACGTAGGGCGCGGTCGCGACGCAGTCGATGTCCACGACAAGCGTCTTCGCGAGCGTCTCGCCGGGGGCGCCCGCCTCCGTGCCGACGACCACGAGATCGGTGGACGACGTGTCGGCCTTCCAGCCGACAACGCCGTTCTCGCGCACGGTCACGCGATAGACGCCTTCCTTCATCGGCGCCTTCGCCCCCACCGCGCGGCGGACGGGCCTGGGCGTGGCGTCCATCTCCACGACGGCGAGCGTGTTCGTCTCGTCGTTCGAAACGCCGACCGCGACGAATTCGTAGCGCATCGGCCGGTCGGTTCCCAGCGTCGCCTCAAGGGAGACGTCGTCGCCCGCGCGAACGACGTCCATCACGAGATCCGCGCGGACCGTGCCACGCGCCGTGCCATCCGAAGGCACGAGCCGCCAGCGCAGCGGAAACGCGCCGGGAAAGCCCGTCCGTTCATAGGAAAGCGTATGCTTCCCCTTCTCGATCCAGAGGTTGAGCTCCTTGCGCCACGCCTGGTCCCTGTGGACGCCCGGCGGGATGTCGGCCCCGATGGTGACGAGCCGCTCGCGCACGGCCACGTCGTCGAGATGGATCGTCCGATCCCATTCACACGGCATGCCCTGCTGTTCGAGGGCGTACCAGCCCGACGCGGGCACCTCGATGTCGTAATCGAGCCGCCCCTCGCATCGTTCGAATTTTCCGTCCGCGCCTTTGTTCCCCCAGTCGTACCAGCGGAGAATCGTGTTCCGGTCGGCGCTGTCGCGTTCGCGCACGACGACAGGGTCGACGGATTCGATGGGCGTGGCGGCGCTCGCGGCGTTTGCGGCCGCGAGCAAACCGGCGAAGATTGCTGTTGTGGCTGAATGTTTCATTTGATGGTCATCGTCGTTCCGAAGGGGTTGCGGCTATTGCCTTGATGTGGCGCATTATATTGAAGTTTCAATCCATTTGCCAGACTAAATCCAAAGGATTTTGGAAGGATTTTGGGGCCTGTCCCCTGGTTCGCCCTTATGGACGCGAATCTGCGGATCGGCATGCCTGCCTTTGAAAAGAGGATTGGAGGGAGTCGAAACAGCGATCTTTTCTGAATTCTTTGACACGAAATTCTACCCCAGTTGGCCGACAGGGTCAACTTTTCCGAGTGCGTGAAGGTCATGGTGGGTGGCGGGGTGGCGACCAAGGCCCGCCCTTCGTCGTACCCGTTCACAGCGAAGCGGTTCACGTACCCGTTCACGAAAAACGACTGCATCGTGAACGAAAAACGGGGACGGGTACGCGAACGAGTACGGGTACGTGAACGGGTACGCGAACGGGTACGGGTACGGGTACGAGAACGGGTACGGGTACGGGTACGACCGATGCAGCCCGCCCTTCGTCGTACCCGTTCACGAAAAACAAAGAGGTTTTTGGGGACGGCCCCCTTTCGCCCATTGAATTCATCACTCCCTGGCGGAACGCGGCGCCGCCGCGCTCCGCCAGGCCTCTATCGCCGCCGGAATCGACTGGACGGCGCGAATGCGCGCCATGTCGAACTTGAGCGAGCGGTCAAAACCGTAGATGCCGTTTTGCTCCTGGAAGACGTCCGTAAGCTGCGTGTAGCAGTAGCCGAACATGCGGGGATCCTCGAGAAGGATTTTGCAAAGACCTTCGAAACGAGCGTAGAACTCCTCGATCGTCTTCGGCCGATTGCCGTAGCCCCACGACGCCTCGCCTTCCTTGGCCTTGGGATTCCACCAGATGCCGCCGAATTCACTGACGAAGTACGGCTGCCCGGCGTAAGGAACGCTCCAAGGCCGACCGTTCCACGCCTTGTTGGCGTAGGGCTTGCCCTCGGCAAGACCTGCATGGGTGGCGCGGAATTTCTCGACATCCTGCTCGTAGTCGTGGCTGTCGTAGACGTCCGCCTCGCGGACGCGGTGCGAGTAGCCCGAGGCGTCAAGCACGGGGCGGGTGCGGTCGCAGGCCTTCGTCATGTTGTAAAGCCCAACAGTCAGATCGTCGAGCGCCAGCATGCCGTCTTCAATCTCCTGCCATGTCTCGTTGAGCGGACACCAGCCGATGATCGACGGATGATTGTAGTCGCGCAGGAGGACCTCGGCCCACTGCGCCATCAGCGCCGCGGCGGGCTGGTGGACGTGTGGCATGCTGCGTTCGACCTGGTGGCGCACGCCCCAATCACCGAACTCGCCCCAAACCATGTAGCCAAGCCGGTCGGCATGGTAGAGGAAGCGCTCCTCGAAAACCTTTTGGTGGAGACGCGCGGAATTGAAGCCGGCCTCCATCGACAGGCGGATGTCCTCGACAAGCGCCTCGTCGCTGGGGGCCGTCATCAGGCCGTCCGGATAGTAGCCCTGGTCGAGCACTTGGCGCTGGAAGACGGACTTGCCGTTGATCTTGACGGCAAAGCCGTCGAGGACGACCGAGCGCATGCCGGCATAGGCACTCGCCTGATCGACGACCGAGCCATCCGCGGACACAAGCTTGAGCTCGATGTCGTAGAGGAACGCATTGCCCGGCTCCCAGAGGCGCAAACGGTCGGCCGGAACCGGGAGATCGAGCGCAGGCGAGAAGTCCGCATCGGCGGGAGCCTCGGCGCGGCAGACTTCGCCCTGGTCGTCGGAAAGGATGGCGACCAGCTTCAAACCGGTCGAAGGGCCCGTGATCGGCGCTTCGACATGGAAGCGGGACGTGACGAGGTGCGGCGTGATGCGCGGACGCTGGAGCGAAGTCGCAGGCACGGGCTCCAGCCACACCGTCTGCCAAATGCCCGTCGTGCGGGTGTAATGGCAGCCGGCATTGCCGTAGCTGTTGGACTGCTTGCCCGAAGCCTTGGCCGAACGGTTGTCGTCGCGGGCGCGCACGACGATCGTGGCGGTTTCGCCCGCCTTGACGATCGAGCCGATTTCGGCGGAGAACGGCGTGAAACCGCCGCGATGGCGCGCGACTTCCTCGCCGTTGACCCAGACCGTCGTTTCATAGTCGCACGCCTGGAAATGCAGAAGGATGCGCGGGACGTCCCAATCGGCGGGGATCACGACGTCGCGCCGATACCACACGGCATTGAGGAAGTCCGTGTGCACAACGCCCGAAAGCTTCGACTCGGGACAGAACGGCACGACGATCGTCGAGGCCAGCGGACGATCCTTCAGGCCGCGATTGATGCCGCTGTCGCCATTGTCGATTTCAAACTGCCATTCGCCATTGAGGCAAAGCCACTTCTGACGAACAAACTGCGGACGCGGATACTCGGAACGGGGGATGGATCTCATAATTTAGAAGGTATTGGGATGTTAGGGGTTGGGGGTTGGGGGTTGTCCTTGGTGAGGAGCGGGAAGAGCGTAGAGAGGAGTGTTGGCTGGGGACACCCCAGACCCCGGCGGAAACTCCTCTCTTCTCACTCCTCACTCCTCACTAATCTAACTCTGCCTCATCCACACCAGCATCTCGCCGGAGGAGCGGTTGCCCCAGAGGAAGTAGGGAATGGCCGTCGCCTTGCAGGCGACGCGCGGCCAGGTGCCGACCGTGCCATAAAGCGGATCCGCCCTGCCCGGCTGCTTGGCGCGGACGGCTTCCGCCCGGATGATGGGCACGCCGTCGAGGAGGCGCCCTTTTCCAGGAACCACCTCGAACACCGGGTCGGCCCGCAGCGCAATGCTGTTCAAGTTGGCGCCGTTGTCGATGGACTCCAGACAATAGACGACCGGGCCGCGCCGCAACGCGACGCGTCCGCCGTTCTGACGAACCGCCGGATGCGACTGAATGCAATCGACGGGCATCGCCAACGAGATCTTCACGACGTCTCCGGCGCGCCATTCCCGCTGAATGCGAGCGTAGCCCTTCGACACCGCGGTGGCCAGCTTGATCTTCTTGCCATTGACTTTGACCACGGCGGACCGGCACCAGCCCGGAATGCGAACGGACAGACGCCATGCAGCCGTTTTCTCCGGCTTGATCTCAAGCGCAATCGATCCATCCCACGGATAGTCCGTCTTCTGCGTGATCTCGACGGACTGCCCGCCAACGCTCAGCGTCGAAACGCTCTCGGCGTACTGGTGCACGGCCAGCTCGTCTCCATACGACGTGTAAAGGAAGCTTGGGATGTTCGAGACCGTGCGGGCGATGTTCGTCGGGCAGCAAGAGCAGCCGAACCATTCCTGGCGACGGTAGTAATAGCCTTCCCGGACGAAATTGCCGTTGCCGTCGAACCCGGGGTGGGAGGCCAGCGGATTGCCGTAGAAGAAACGACGGCCATCGGACGAGACGCCCGAAATCACACCATTGTAAAGCGCCTGCTCCACCACGTCCGAATACGTCGAGTCGGGCTCCCAGTCGAGCATGCCGCGCCCCCAGAGCGCCATGCCGATGGCGGCGCACGTTTCAAGGTAGGCGCTCTCGTTCGGCAGGTCGTAGTCGGTCGTGAAGCCCTCGTTGCGGGCGATTTGCCCAATGCCCCCGGTGACGTGCATCTGCTTCGTCGTCACCGCCCTCCACAACTGCCGGCTGGCCTTCAGGAGCGACGCGTCGCCCGTCGCGCCGGCGACCGCGGCCATCCCCGTGTAAAGATAGGTGGCACGGACGGCATGGCCGACGGGTTTCTTCTGCTCGCGAACGGGGACGTGCGCCTGGCAGTACGCATACGTCTTGAGCCGCCAGTCCTTGGGGGCTTCGCCCCGGGCGACGGCCTCCTGGTCGTAGTAGTGCGGCGTCTGCCCGCGCTCGTTGACGAAGTACTCGGCGAGATCGCGATAGCGGGACTCCTCCGTGACGTAATAAAGGCGGACGAGGGCGAGTTCGATCTCCTCATGGCCGGGGTAGCCGCGGCGCCGGCCTTTGCCACGGCCGAAAACCGTGGCGATGTAGTCGGCATAGCGGCAGGCCACATCGAGAAACGTCCTCTTGCCCGTGCATTGGAAATGAGCGACCGCGGCCTCGATGATATGGCCCGCGCAATACAGCTCATGATTGTCGCGGAGATTCGTCCAGCGGTTTTCAGGCTCGACAGTCGTATAATAGGAGTTGAGGTAGCCATCGGACTGCTGGGCGGCGGCAAAGAGCGCAATGACCTCGTCGACTTTCGCCTCAAGGGCCGCATCGGGATGGGCGGCCAGGCTGTAGCAGCATCCCTCGATGAGCTTGGCCACGTCGGAATCCCAGAAGATATGGGGCTTGTTGGGATCGCCCGGCTTCCAGTTCTGCTTGAGCGCGTCGATCCGCCCCGTCTCCTCGCAGCGGCGGAACACGATGGGCAACGTCGCCCGGCGATTGACGTCCATCTTCTCCTTCCAGAATCCGCCGGTGATCTGGACGTCGTGTGGTGAAAACGACTGTGGTTTGGCGAGGGTCTCGTTCGTTTTGTTCATGGTGTTTCCGCTTTCAAGCCTTGGAATCGAGAAGTGAACAATGAAGGGGGATTGACAGCGCGTAGCATATCATGCCCGAGAAACAAAGGCAACCACCACGCCGCGCCCAATTCAAAGAGACGCCCGCAAAGCTCGTGGCCCGAATCGAGTGCGCGCAGAAGTCGAACAGGCGGTCGATGGCTTTCCCGTTGACGCCGATTGGACTCCAGGTCTTTGCTTTGAACGGGCTCTTGAAAGAATCCCACGGTGCCATTTGAGAATTGCAGTGGTTTCATTGCTCTTTTTGATAAACGAAGACGGCCGTGCAGGCGGTGATCGTGTGTGGCGCGAATGACACCATGAATGTTTCCAAGTTTCAGGTCAAACATCACTTTGGCATTGTGAATCGAGGCGAAATGTAGATAATATCCGCCAGTTCATGCGATTGGGCTTGAATCAACAGACAAGGGCGATGAGGATGATTGTCGGCAAGGCAAAGACGACACGCGAACTGCTCGGCGGCGCAAAGCATTCCAGAGGTCCGGCCCACGCATTCGCACATGGACAACCATCAACCTGAAAGAGAACCAACACCCATGAAGAAAACCTCCACGAAACCTGATCCCGCCCCCATTCGCATCGGCATCATCGGACTCGGCCGCGCCGGGTTCGGCATGCAGACGCAGGAACTGCTTGCCCGGAAGGACAAGTACGAAATCGTCGCAGGCTGCGACATCGATGCGAAACACCTCAAGCGCTTCGCCGCCGCGGCGCCTGGCGCGAAAACCTATCGCCAGGCGGCCGACCTCATCGCCGACCCCAACGTCGACATGGTGAGCGTCGCCACCCGCACGCCCTCCCACGTCGACCTGTCGATCGATGCGCTCAAGGCCGGCAAGCTCGTGATGTGCGAGAAGCCCATCGCAGTTGATTTCGCCAGCGCGAAGAAGCTCTGGACCGTTGCCCGCCGCCGCCCGGGCAAACTCTTCATCCGGCAGAACCGCCGCTTCGAAGCGGCCTTCAACGATATTGAAGAGATCGTCCGCTCGGGCATTCTGGGCGATGTCTACGAGATCAAGCTCCGTCGCCACAGCTACTCGCGCCGCAACGACTGGCAGACCGTCATCGCGGAGGGAGGCGGCCAGCTCCTCAACTGGGGTCCCCACATCGTCGACCACGCGCTGCAGCTTCTCGGAAGCCCGCTCGCATCAATCACGAGCGACCTCAAGCGCGTCGCCGCCGTCGGCGATGCCGAGGATCATGTCCACCTCCTGCTCCGCGGAAAGAACGGACGCCACGTCGAGATCGAAATCAGCGGAGGCGTTGCCATCGCCGAACCCGTCTACTGGATTGCCGGCACGAAAGGCACGCTCGTTTCCCGGAACGAAAAGACAATCGAGCTCAAATACCTCGACCCCGCAAAGAAGCTTCCCGCCCGCCGCGTGACGCTCGCCCTCATGGATGGTTTTGGCGCCCCCGACAAGCTCGAGTGGAAGGAGGAGACGCGCGACGTGCGCAAGGACATTGACACAACCCACATCTGGGACAATGTCTTCGACCACATCCGCAATGGCGCTCCGCTCCGCGTGAAGCTCGAAGAGGCGATGGAGGTAATGCGCGTCCTCACCCTGGCGCGCGATGCCGCCGCTGCCAAGAAGCAGCGGCGAGGGGTTGGCGGCTAGTGCAGGTTGCAATTCGTGTCCTGAAATCGTCGGTGTCGGCGGCGGCGGCGGCGGCGTTTGCGCCGCGATCCAGGCCGCCATGGCGCGATCGTCACGACCCGGCGGCGGCGAAGCAGCAAAACCTGACAAAGAAAGAAAGAAAGAGGACGACAGATGCATGCAATGCTGATTGGCCCCGGCAAACGTCTGACGTGGAGCGAAGTTCCCGACCCCGTCGCAAAGCCAGGCGAAATCATCATCGACATTCACGCCGCCGCGCTCAACCGCGCCGACCTGCTCCAGCGCGAAGGCAACTACCCCCCGCCGCCGGGCTGGCCCGAGTGGATGGGCCTCGAAGTCGCCGGCGTCGTCTCCTGCGCCCCGGCCGGCTCCCGCTGGAAGGTCGGCGACAAGGTCTGCGCCCTCCTCGGCGGCGGCGGCTACGCGGAACGCGTCGCCGTCCCCGAAGGCATGGCGCTGCCCGTCCCCGACGGCCTGTCGATGGTCGAGGCGGCGGCGATCCCGGAGGCGTTCGCGACCTCGTACCTCAACCTCTGCCTCGAAGGCGGCATGAAGGCCGGCGACACCGTCTTCATCCAGGCCGGCGCCAGCGGCCTGGGCATGGCGGCGATCCAGCTCGCCAAGGCGAAGGGCGCCAAGGTCGTGACGACCGTCGGCACCGACGACAAGGCGGCGTTCGTCAAGGAGCTCGGCGCCGACGTCGTGATCAACCGCCGCAAGGAGGACATCGCGACCGTGCTGGCCCGGCACCCCGCCAACGTCGCGATGGACTGCGTCGCCGGCCCCCGGCTCGGCAAATGCCTCGCCACGATGGCGCACGGCGGACGCTGGATCGTCATCGCCACGCTCGGCGGGGCGGTGGCGGAGCTCGACATGGGCGACTTCTTCCGGCGCGGCGTCAAGCTGATCGGCAGCACGCTCCGAAGCCGCTCCTCCGAAATGAAGGCGAAAATCCTCGCCGACCTTGAAAGGGATTTCTGGCCCGCCTTCGCCAGCGGCGAAATCAAGATCATGATCCACGAAACGCTTCCCATCACCGAAGCGGAGGCGGCGCAGGACATCTTGATCAACTCGGAAAACCAGGGCAAGGTCGTGCTGACGGTCGATCAAAAACAAGAATGAAAAAGACTGGAGGATGGAAAAAATGAGCGCCAACCCAGAACAGTCCAAGCGATTTGAAAACAAAGTCGCGCTCGTCACAGGCGCGGCAAACGGCATCGGCCGCGCCACCGCCTTCCGATTGGCCTGCGAGGGCGCCAGCGTGGCGCTCCTCGATCTGGACGGGGACAAGGTCGAACAGGTGGCGGCGGAGATCCGAGCCCTCGGAAGCTCCGCGCTCGCCTTCCAGGTTGATGTCACGAACCCCGAGGCCATTCAAGCCGCCGTCGCGACCATCCTCGCCCAATTCAAGAAAATCGACATCCTCGTCAACAGCGCCGGCGCCGGATGGCATCAGGGCGCCCCCTTCCATGAAATGCCGATCGGTTCGTGGCAATGGGTGCTCGACTTGAACATCAACGGCACCCTGAACGTCATCCACGCCGTCGTCAACCACATGATCGAAAACCGCTACGGACGGATCGTCAACCTCGCCTCGATCGCCGCCAAGACCGGCCTCCCCCGCCTGTCCACCTACGCCGCCTCCAAAGGCGCCATCGTCTCGTTCACCAAAACGCTGGCGATGGAACTCGGAAGCCACGGCATCACCGTCAACTGCGTCTCGCCCGGCATGGTCTCCACGACCGAGGAAACGCCCCCGTGCAGCGGCACCTTCCTGGGCCGCAAAAGCGCCCCCAGCGAACAAGCCGCCGCCATCGCCTTCCTCGCCTCGGACGAAGCAGCCTTCGTGACCGGCGCCGACTACCTCGTCGACGGCGGACGCACGCTGGGCCCCCGAGGCTCCTGAAAGCACGAAGAGCGCCCCATCATGAAAACGCGAGTCGCCATTCTCAAAGACTCCGCCACGCGCATGCTCGGCCTTCACGGCCTGCATGTCGCGTTTCGCGGACTCCCCAACGTCGAAGTCGTCGCACACGTCGATTCCAACCCGGCCGACATCGACCGGAAGATGGCGCTCACGCAAGCCCGGCGCCACTACGCCGACTACATCGAGATGCTCGACAAGGAGCGGCCCGACATCGTCGTGCTCTGTTCGCGCCACCCCGCCGACCATCTCGCCCAGATCGAGGTCGCCGCGGAACGCGGCTGCCACATCTTCTGCGAAAAGCCCCTGGCCGCCGACCTGCTCGAGGCGGATCGCATCGTGGATCTCGTCGACCGCCACGGCATCAAGCTCTGCGTCGCGCACCCCGCCCGCTATTCGCTGCCGTACCTCGCCATGAAGGCCATGATCGAGCGCGGCGACATCGGCACGCCGTTCACCGCCTACGGCCGCGGCAAATGCGACCATCGCGGCGGCGGCGAAGACCTGATGGTCCTCGGCACGCACATCCTCGACTTGCAGGTCTTCCTCTTCGGCGCCCCGACGCACGTCTGGGCCGACGTGAAGACCGACGGGCGCCCCCTCGTCCAAACCGACCGGACCGATACCGTCGAGCCCCTCGGCCCGACGGCGGGCGACGACGTCTTCGCCTGCATCAACTACCCGAACGGCGTGCGCGGCGTGTTTGAGAGCCGTCGCGGAATCGCCGCCATCCAGCACGGCATCGTGCAGATGGGCCTTGCCGTCGCCGGCACGGAAGGCGTGCTCTCCATGCCCTTCAACGACGCGGCGAAACCCGTCGCCAAGCTCCGCCGCAGCCGGTTCACGCCGCCCCTCGCCTGGGGCATCGACTACGAGGACGTGCCGCTCGTCGAAACCCGCGTCGCGCCCGGCGCCGAACCGCTCGACTTCTCCCTGTGCGGCCAGCCCGGTTTCGACGTTCCCAGCGCGCCCTTCTTCATGGAAACGCATCGCTTCGCCGTGCTCGACCTGATGCAAGCCATCGCCGACGACCGCCAACCCGTCTCCAACGCCCGCGAGGCCCGCACCACGCTCGAAATCATCTACGCCATCTACGCCTCCTCCCTCACCGGCCGCGCCATCCCCATTCCGCTTCAAGACCGCGGCCACCCCTTGGTCGGCGCCGACGCGTCTGCGACCAGGAAGCCCAAGGCCTAAAGTCCAAAGTCCAAGGTCTGCCGAAAGGCAGCTTTGTCGGAACCTTTGTCGGGAATAAAGCGGCAAGGAATTGGATTGAACAGCCGGAACGGCCAGATCATCGATTTCGGGCGGCATGAAGCCCGCCGTCCCGGCGAGCCGCCCCTCGCCCTTCGCTTGTCGAAGGGCGCCTCAGACGGAGACCGCGGTCTCCGCGGGCCACCCCTCGCCCGCGCCTCTGCGCGGTGCGCCCCAGTCCGCACCCTGCCATACGCATAATGCAGTTTAAGGTCTTATCCGTAAATAATTCTTTCTTTTCCCGTTTCTCCTGATATGCTATCTTCCAATCTTTCAACCACCATCAGGAGAGCAAACAGATGCCGAGGATCCACACGTGGAAAATATCCGATGAATTCTGGGCCAAGGTCGAACCGCTGCTGCCGGAAACGCGCAGGGAACCGGCCCACGCCTACAAGCGGAAGCCTGGCGGCGGGCGGAAGCCAGCCTACGGCGACAGGCTTTTCTTCGAGGGGATCGTCTACGTGCTTCGCACGGGGATCATCTGGAACGCCTTTCCGCGTGAAA
>JBMNOD010000095.1:0-12417 GCA_050942875.1 Kiritimatiellia bacterium | reverse complement strand
ATCTGTTGTTTACCCGAATTATAGAACACTTCTTTCCGTCATGGAAGGACAAACGCCTTCCATGACGGATTTTCTTTCGTTTCAACTCCTTGCCGCGCAACAATGTGCGGAATTGGGACAGGCTCTACCATATATCGAGGCCGGACACCAGAACGAACGTAATCGGCCGGTCGCTCGTCGCCAATGCCCCGTTGGCTGTAATCTGGAAGAAAAGTTCCAGATTACAGTGGATGGGCGGAGCGGTGAAACGCGGCGAGGACGCCGCGTCCACTCTGGCAGGTCGCCCGCCCCGGGAACGCGAGGCTCTGGACTCGCCCCACTCGCCCCTCAGGGCGCCTCCGCTGGAGACCGCCGTCCCGGCGGGCCTCCCGCTCGCCCGCGCTTCAGCGCGGTGCGCCCTGTTTTTCCGACTGACATCGACTCCCGTCGACTGGACGACTCCCATCAACATCGACGGGAATCGACCGGAGTCGTCGGGAATCGACAGGAATCATTTTCGACTTCGGTCGAGTCAAGTCGACAAAGTTTGCGACAAAGTTCGCGACAAAGCTGCCCTGCGGCAGGTCTTGAGTCTTGGCTTGGCGTCGGTGACGTCGACAAAGTTTGCGACAAAGTTCGCGACAAAGCTGCCCTGCGGGTCTAGCCGCTAGCCGCTAGCCGCTTCTCTCCCCCGCCAGCAGCCCCGACGCGCGTTCGGTGCGGCGGGCGACGGCGGCGCGGAAGCTGGCTTCGGTGCAGTAGAGGCGGAGGCCGCCGACGCCGTTCTCGATCTTCACGCGGGTCAGGCCCGTGTAAACGAGCTCGCGGGTGAGCACGGGGGAATCGCCTTCGGGCGGCAAGACAAGCGCAAGGTTCGGAAACTCCGACCCCTGCGACTTGTGAACCGTCATCGCAAACGAAGTCTCGTGCTCGGGGAGCAAGTTCACCGGAACCGGGCGGGGCGCGCCATCGCGTCCCGTGAACCAGCCGAGCAGCTTGCCGGTGCGCGCGCCGGACGCGTCGCGCTCGGCGAGCACGACGCCGACATCGCCATTGAAAAGGCCAAGCGCCGGGGTGTTGACCGTGACGAGGATGAGCCGGTGGTCGTAGAAGCGTCCGGAAGGACGAAGCCCATGGCGCGCCAAGATGCGTTCCACGCACGCATTCATCGCCGCCACGCCAAAGGGGCCGCCGCGCAGCGCGCAGAGGATGCGAAAACGGTTCGCCTCGGCCAAGGCCTCCGCGGGATCGGTCGCCGCCAGGTAGTCGCGCAGGTTCGCCACGACCCACGCCGCGAAATCGCCCGTCTCCGCCCGCGCGTCGTCGCTGGGATGCACCTTCAGCGTGTCGCCCGTCTGCTCGGCCAATGCGTCCCAGGCCGTCGCCGGCGCCGTGTTGATCGCGATGCTGACGCGCCCGATGGGCGAATCGGCCGAGAAGCGGCGGCTTTCGGTCAGCGTCGTCAGGCAGCCCGCCAGCGGGCCGCCCTCCCCCGCCGCATGGCAGATGTCGCCATAGACGCGCCCGGGCTCGACCGACGCAAGCTGGCTGCCGTCGCCCACGAGCAGCAGGCGGCAATCGGTGTCGAGCGCGTCGAGGAGCTTCGCCATGAGCGGCAAATCGACCATGCTGGCCTCGTCCACGACGACCAGGTCCGCGGCCAGGGGGTTGCGGCGGTCGTGCTTGAAATACGGCGAATGCCGGCGCGATCCCAACAGCCGGTGAAGGGTGGAGGCTTCCTGCGGAATCGCATCCAGCAAAGCCTCGGGGATGCCGGCTTCGCGCAAGCTCGCCACCGCGCCTTGGAGGCTCTCGACAACGCGTTGCGAGGCCTTGCCCGTGGGCGCGGCGATGCGCACGGCGAACGACGCGCCGCCGGCCTGGTGCAACTCCGCCAGCATCGCCACGATGCGGGCGAGCGTGTAGGTCTTGCCCGTGCCGGGGCCGCCGCTGAGAATGGAGAGCCCGCGGCCGACGGCGTTTCGCGCCGCCTGTCGCTGCTGCGCCACCGACGTCGGATGGCGCGGATCGTCTGGAAAATATTTTTCGAGAAGCGCTTCGCAAGGCGTCGCCGGTCGCGGCGCCGCCAGCGCGAGAATGCGTTCCTCGACGCTTCGCTCGTATTGCCAATACCGCCGAAGATACAGGCGACTGCCGTCGAGCACCAGCAAGGTCTCGCGGTCTTCCCGTCCGCCAACGACGCGGCGCGCCGCTTCGCTTTCAAGGTGCGCGCGCCACGTCTCCCATGTCGGCAACGGCGGTTCGTCGAGGCGTTCGTCGCCATTGAGATTCCGCCACGGCCGCCCTGCGCAGGTTTTCAGATCAACGCAGACATGCCCCTCCTCGACGGCCCGGCTCGCAAGCGCCACCGCCGCCAGCAGCGGCTCATCGGCACCGCCGACCATGCGATCGGCCAAACCGGCCAACTGTAAATCTAACGCCCGAAAGCAATCTATAGGAAACTTTGTCGCGAGCTTTGTCGCAACCTTTGTCGATGTGTTCATTTGCAGTCTCCCCACTTTGTCGTGAGCTTTGTCGCAACCTTTGTCGACGCATTCATCTGCAACCCTCCCACTTTGTCGCGAGCTTTGTCGTGAGCTTTGTCGCAACCTTTGTCGACGCATTCATCGGCAACCCTCTCACTTTGTCGTGAGCTTTGTCGCAACACTTTGTCGATGTATTTCATCAGCAGCCCTCCCACTTTGTCGTGAGCTTTGTCGCAAACCTTTGTCGATATACCCACCAGCAATCTCCCACTTTGTCGCTCGCGACAAAGTTGCTGGGACGACAAAGCTCTGGGGATCTTGTGGATTCGACAAAGCTCGCGACAAAGTTGCTGGGACGACAAAGCTCTGGGGATCTTGTGGATTCGACAAAGCTCGCGACAAAGTTCTGGGACGACAAAGCTTTTGATGCGATATATTCATCTGCAGTCTCCCGAAATTATTGCCAAAGTCATGGCAGAAACTCTTTTCAGTAGCGCCTTGCATTCATCAACCTTGTCTTTTGGAAGAAGGTTCTGCGCAGCACAGAGATCCAGCCGGGCGGCCAACTTGATGGCAGATTCATGGGAGATTCCCATGAACCTTATCTGATCGGCGTGTGAAAACCGCCCATTTCCTTCTGCAATGTTTAGGACCATGCTTGTGAACAGCTCGTCCAATCTCCGAAACAATTGGTTTGAAAGCTGGAAAACCGCTTCCACCGTGTAGAAGGCCGTTGCCGCCTCAATGCTTGTTTTGTAAACATCAAGCGTCTCATGGTGGAAAAGGGGGTGTGCTTCTTCCTCTTTGTTGCGAATTTTGTCGTGAGCTTTATTGAATTCCCCACCGCCTACGCTGTAGTCCGCGTCGTTCTCTCGAACCCCTCTTGTTGACTGTGCCCACGATTTTCTCAACCCCACCAACATGCGCAAAACTTGAGAAAGCTCTTCTTTCTCGACATAGACGGTCTTTGCATCAAGCAGTCGCTTGATGCTGGCAAGGTCCAGGCAGGCAGCGCACTCAAGACCGGATCCGATCGCATAGTCAAGGGATCGTTGTTTCTTGGAGGAATACGCCGCGCTCGCCATGGCAACATTCTCCAACATGCTCTCCGCCGCACGAGAAAGCTGGTCGCGAATGGCGTGTTTGCCATCCCAACCAGCGACCCAATTGGCAACCTTAATGTTGAAAGACAAGATTCGCTGGTAAACCATAAGATTTTCGTGATTGAAATTCATAGCCTCACTCCATCAAAGCTTTGTCGTGAGCTTTGTCGCAACCTTTGTCGACGCATTCATCTGCAACCCTCCCCACTTTGTCGTGAGCTTTGTCGCAACCTTTGTCGACGCATTCATCGGCAACCCTCCCCACTTTGTCGTGAGCTTTGTCGCAAAAAACTTTGTCGACGTACCCACCAGCAGTCTCCCACTTTGTCGTTCGCGACAAAGTTGCTGGGCGACAAAGCTTTGGAAATCTTGTGGATTCGACAAAGCTCGCGACAAAGTTGCTGGGGCGACAAAGCTCTGGGGATCTTGTGGATTCGGCAAAGCTCGCGACAAAGTTCTGGACGACAAAGCTTTATTCATTCAAACTCCCCCAGAATCCGCGACAATTCCTCGACAAGCGCCAAGGGCGGGCGATCGGCGTAGATGCCATCGCCGCTGCCGTCGATGCCGCGCAGAAAGAGATAGTAAACGCCGCCGAAATGGCGGTCGTAGTCGTAGCCGGGCAGCGTCGCCTTGAGATGCTGGTGGACCGCCACGGTGTAAATCAAAAACTGGAGCCAGTAGCCGTGGGCCGACATCTCCTCGCGCACGCCGTCCGCATCGAAGTCCGACTGACGCCCTCCGCGACGGTTGGACTTCCAGTCGATGATGTAATAGCGTCCGTCGTGGCGGAAGAGCAAGTCGAGGAAGCCGGTCAGGTAGCCGCCGGGAATGGCGCGATCCCAATTGCCAAGCGCATCCGTGAAGGCCCGATAGCGTTCATGCCGCGCGACGGCCGACTTGATCGCGGAGGTTCGCCGATCCCGCGGCGTCGGGAAGTGGAACTCCCATTCGGCGATGCGGTCGGCATCGCCGATCGTCTTGAGCGCGAAACCGCCGCGGGCATCGTTTTCCGAAGGCAGCGTGCAGTCGAGCACGCGCCGCACCATGCCGAACGTCGCCGCCAACCGGCCTTCGGCCTCCTCGGCTTTGGCGAGGAAGCCGTAGGCCGCGAGCTTGTCGGCGACGACCTCGCGAAGCGGCTCGTCCGCAATGCCGAAGGGGACGTCCTCGAAAATCTCGTGCCAGCAGGTGCCCGTCCGGGCGCCTGCCGGAAACGCGAAGATGCCGACAGGCGGCGCGTCGTCTGAAACGACGGTAACGGCGCCTTCCTCGCAAGTCTCGCCGTCGCGGTTCTTCGCGGAGTCTTCCGTCGCCGCAGCGGCGGGCGATGCATCGCCCGCCTCGCCTCGCGGCGCCAGCGAGGAAAAGCTGCCATGTCCACGCGAGACGTCGATTGTCGGCATCTGCGGCGGGGCGGCCACGGCCACCTCGGGAAGCTGGTAGGGCTTCCCGTCGGGGCCGGTCTCCGTATAATCGACCACGGTCACGGCGGCGGGCTCGTGGGTCACGGAGCCAAAAAAGTCCTCCGCCTTCCCCGGGGCGGTCGTCGCGTCGCCGATCAGGCGAATCAAGGATTGTCCGCCTCTGCCGACGCGTTCCGGGGGGATCGTGAAGACGACCGTGCGATGGACGGCGCGTGTGAGGGCGACGTAGATGTGGCGCACATGTTCATCGTCGACCTCTTTTTCCTCGGCTCCCTGCCCCGTGTCCTTTTTCGTCGTGATGCGGAGCGCGCCGGTCTCGGCGTCATGGTATTCGTAGAAGAAAGCCTTCCGCTTGCTCTTGGGGGAGAGCATGTAGAGCGTGGGCGCGAAGACGACGGGGAACTGGAGGCCCTTGCTGGCGAAGACCGTCATGATTCGCACCGCGTCGTCGTCGGATTCCATGCGCAATTCATTCGCCCCGCCGCTCTCGCTGTCGGCGAGTTGATCCTGGATCCAGCCGAGCGTGACTTCCGGCGACTTGCGTCCCTGGACGATTTCGCATTGGACGAGTTCGACGAGGTGCGCGATGTTGGCGAGGCGGCGGAGTCCATCCGGCAGCGCAACCAGGCGCGCGCGAAGCCCGAGCGTCGCGGTCGCCTGGGCGAACATCGCCGGGAAGCCGCGACGCCGCCACGTCTCGCGCCAGGTCTCGAAGCGGGCGACCCAATCCTCAAGCGCAAGCGCGGCGCCGCCGGCGCCAGGGAACGACACCGGCTCGCCGGCATTGAGCGCCATGATGTCGTCGGGGGACAGGCCAATCCACGGCGTGATCAGGAAGCCGCGCAGCGACCCGGTGTCCTGCGGGTCGATCACCGTCTTGAGGAACATCCAGAGCTCGTTCGCCTCGTCGGTCTTCCAGACGTTGCCCGTGCCCTGGCGGATGCTGGGGACGCCCAGTGCGCGGAGCTCCCCCTGGATCATGTCGGCTTCATAATGCTGATGCACAAGCACGGCGATCTGCCCGGGGCGCACGAGCTCGCCGGCGATGCGCACCGCCTCGTCGGCGAGGAGGTCGGCGATGCCGGCCGCCACGATCCGGTACGTCTCGTGCGCCGTGTCGGACTTGCTGCCGGGAATGCCGGCGCGGCTTGCCAAAAAGGGCGCCAGCCAAATTTTAAACGGTCGCTCGTCGATCGCGCCACCGACGGTGAGCGACTCGGCGGGCTCCTTGCCCTTCGCCTTGAGCGGGGTTTGGTAGGGAATCGCGGAGTGGCCAAACGTCTGATTCGTGTTTCCCCGCGGACGATCCATGAAGATCTGGTTGACGGCGGCGATCAGGCGCGCCTCCGAGCGGTAGTTGGTGTCGAGTTCGTGCCGGGCGTCTTCGGGGATGCCCTGCGTCGCCCGCACGTACGTCTCGATGTCGCCGTTGCGGAAGCGGTAGATCGCCTGCTTGGGGTCGCCGACCAGGAAGCACGGCACCTCCTTCCGGCTGCCGAAGAGATTGCTGAAGATGCCCCACTGGACTGGATCGGTATCCTGGAACTCGTCGATGAGCGCCGCGTGGAATTCCTCGCGCAGCGCCGCGTGCAACGGGCCGGCGTCGCCATCGTCGCGCAGCGCCTGCCGCAAATTGAGCAGGTAGTCGTCGAACGTGACGGTGCGGGACGTCGCGCGCCCCGCCCGGTAGTCGCGCGCGACGGCGCCGGCCGCCTGCGTGAGCGCGGTGTCGTCGTTGTTCACGGCGTCGGGCTTGGAGACCAGGCGCTTGGTGAGCTTCACGAGCTCGTCGAGGCTGAAGTCGACCTCCGTCTCGCCTGCCGCGACGATGTTCGTCCGCCACCAGTCCTGGCAGCGCTCGACGATTTCGGCATCGGAAGCCTCGGTCGGCTCGACGTCGAACGGCTGCCCCGTCTCGAAGGCGAAGCGGCCGAGCATGCGCTTGCAGAAGCCATGGATCGTGTAGATGGCCGCAAGGTCGAAATCCAGCAGCGCCAGCGTCAGTCGCGAGATCGCCTGCTTGGAGTCGATTCCCTTCGCCGCCGCCAGTTCGGCCATCCGGACGATCCGCTCCTCGGGCTTCTTCTTCTCCTGCTTCTCCTGCCTTTCCTCCTTTTCCTCCTCCTTTTCCTTCGCCTCCTCCACGCCTTTCTGGTAGTCGAGCGCTTCGCGGAGCACCTTCTGCAACCGCTCCTTCAGCTCCTTGGTGGCGGCCTTGGTGAACGTGACGACGAGGATCTGCTGCACCGTGAGCCCCTCGACGAGGACGAGCCTCAGGTAGAGCGTCTGGATGCTGTACGTCTTGCCCGTGCCGGCGCTGGCGGCGACGAGGTGCATGCCCGCCAATTCAAAGTCCGCCGCAAAAATCTGTTCGGAGAAATTCATTCCGCCCCCTCCTCGTTGACCGCCTTCGCATCCAGCAGCGGCGTCCAGAACGTCGTCGCCACACGCCCGAAATCGGGATCCGCCATCGGTCCGGCAGCGCCCCAGACCGTCCACAAATAGAGGTTGGCGCTCTCGGGATAGTTGTAGTCGTTCCATTTTTTGTCGGCGGCGTTGAGGCCGTCGGCCTCCGTCGGCGACTCCGAACGCATCGCCTCGGCATACGCATGGGAGCTTACGGGGGCGAAAGGCAGCGGCCGCGCGAGCCCTTCCGAATAAAGCGCAAGGACGCCTTCAAGGATCCGCGACGCCGCTTCGGCATCCAGCGGCGGAAAGACCTCCTCGATCATCGCCTCTTCCTTTTTTTCCGTTTTCTTGCCGATGATCACGGACGTGAAGCGCAATCCCGCGGCGTGACCCACGAGATGGGTGATCCACGACGGGATGCGCCGCTTGGGCTGGATGGATGAAAACCGGAAGTCCACGGCAACGTTCCGGCCGCCGCCACAAGACAGCAACGCAATGCCGCCGGTGATTTCATAGGGCCCGACAACGACGCGCACGGGCGTCGGCTTCGCATCGAAGGCGTCGCGAATCAACTTGGGATACGGGACGCCCGTCGCCTCCGACGTCCCTTGGAGCAACGCGCGCAAGGCATCGAGGCGCGCGCGCGTCTTTTCGACCCCCAGCTTTCCCAGCGGAATCATCGTCCGCTCCTGGAGCTCGGCGATGACGGCGTCGTCCGACGCCGCTGGATTGGGATCCACCAGGACGCTGATCAAATGCTGGTTGATTCCAAACGCTTCAAGCGCGTCGGGTTCAAAACACTCGCTTTCGTCGAGACGATCTTTCTGGGGGTCGTCCAAACGCGCCTCCAAAACCTGCGTGTAGAATTTTTCCGCCGGATTGTGGAAGAACCACGCAAGATCGTTCAGGTCGAGCGGGCGCGGACCCTCGGCAGGCGCATCGGATGCGGACGCAGGCGCATCCACGATGGCAGGCGTCGCGGGCGTCGCGGGCGCGGATGCATCCGCGATGGCGGGCGCAGCGGACGCGGGCGCAACGACGTCCGACGGCGCGTCGCCACGCGACGTCGCCGCGAGCACGGCCGCGGCAGCGTAGTCCGCCGTGGAATACGACCGCAACGCGCCGACGCCGGAGAAATAGGCGGGATGGAATGCATGCAGGCGATGCTCGACCGCCTTGACGCGCTCGCCAAGATGCTGAACAAGCTCCGTGACGGCGGGCGACGGGGGAATCTCGGCGTTGTTCGCGATGTCGCGGCCGGTGTAGGTGATGACGAGCCGGTCGCGCGCGCACATCAGCGCTTCGAGAAAGGCGAGACGGTCTTCGCGCCGCAGCGAGCGGTCGCCGTAGCGCGGATGGCGACTGAGCAGATCGAACGCCGCGAAGTCGTCGGCGCGCGGAAAGGCGCCTTCGTTGAGCCCCATCATGATCAGCAGTCGCCGGGGCGTGGGCTGCAGGGTCTGAAGCGGCGAGAAAAGCACCGCGTTCGCGGCGCAGTTGCCCGACGGCGCCATGCCGCCAAGCTCCGCCTCGACCGCCGCCGCGATGACGTCGCTGGACACCGTCGGATCGCCCGAGATCGCCGACGCCGACGAGACCGACCGAATGGCGCGGCGGATTTCGGCGATCTCCTGGAAAGCGCTTTCCGTCGAGCGGAAGAACCGGTCGAGCAGCGACGACAGCATCGCGCACCAGTCGGAGACTTTGCGCGGCCGCGACATCGCGGCGGCCGTCTCGCAAAGGTCGTCGAAAAAACGGCCGAGGACGCCCACGAGCGAAGCCGAGTCGCCCTCGATCGAATCGATGGGAAGCAGATCGCCCAGCTCGCCGGCGGCGACGAGCGCGCCATCGCCAGCCGTCTCGTCGAGCCGCCCCAGCGCCCAGCCGGCGAGGAGCCGGTCGAGACCGCGACGCCACGTCACGGTGTCCGGGACGCCGCCTTGGCCCAGCACCCGATTCACATGGTCGCCGTCGGCGCCCCAGCGCACGCCCGCGTCGGCGATGTGGCGGCGAAGCGCCTGCGTGTCGGCGACCGAAAGGCCGCACGCCTCTCGCACGGGATCGAGTTCGAGCAGCGCCATCACCTCCGGCGCGGTCATGCGACTCTCCGCGAGGTGGAGAAGCTGGACAAACGCCGCGCCGACCGCGCCGGCGCCGACCGACGGGCGGCGGCTCATGACGCACGGGGGATGGGCCCCCGGATCGCTGATGTGGAAAGTGGACTCGATGAAGGGCGCGTAGGTCTCGAAATCCGCCACGAGCACCTGGACGTCCCGCGGCTCGCTTTCCGGATGCGCCTCGAACCAGGCGAGGATCAAGTCGCGCACCACCTGCACCTCCCGCATGGCGCCGTGGCAGACGTGAAGCTGGATCGACCCGTCCTGCGACGCGGCGTACTCGGCGGCGGCGTCTTTGTCGCGGATGCCGCGCTGGACTTGCTGCAGAAGCGTGCCGCCTTTGTCGTCGCCCCAGGCTTCTTCGTTGTTCACCTGTCCTTCGACCCAGTCGACGAGGTTGGCCAGGAACGCCTGCACGCCGCGGCCGAAGCCGTTGAGGAGCGGATGCAGGGGCTCCATCCACGCCGGCGTTTCGCCGCTCTCGGCGAGTTCGCGCAGATGGGTTTTCATCGCGGGATCTTCAATCCAGAAATCCCGCGAGGGGTTGAAGCAGTAGAGCGTCACCGGAAGGAGCTTCGCGACTTCGGCGAAGAAATCGAGATACGCCTTCGGCATGGCGGAGACGTGGAAGACCGAAAGGCGGCGATACCGTTTGTCAATCCCGCTCGAAGCAAGCAAATCCGCGTTCTTGATCGCGAGAAACTCGTCCACGTACGAGCGCGGATGCTCCGCGAGCAGCGCGCGCCACAAGTCCGCCTGCCACTCGAGATCCGGATCGGCGGCGGGATGGGCGCGCCCCGCCTTCCAGGCGGCGAGCATTTCGGGGCGGTAGTTCTGGTAGTCGTCGAAGAGCTGCGCCAGCTTGCCGGCGAGCCCCCAGCGGCGGCGGTCGGCCACCCGGGCGTCGGCGCCGATGTAGCGGGCGAGCGGCGCGAAGCGGCCGGGATGGTTTTGGAGCAGCGCGTGGATGCGCCATTGGAGCGCGCGCTTCGAATACGGATGGCTCGCCGGATCGCGCGCCCCGATCGGCGTGCCCTCGACGGCCTTGGCGAGCCAGTCGTTGACGAACGGATGGATCGGCACGAACTCGCGATTGGCCAGCAGCGGACGCTCGCGACCGCCGGCCGGCCGATCCAGCAGGTACCGCTGCTTCAGCCAACCCTCGACCACGGCGCCGCCCACGACGACGCACTCCCGCGCAAACGGATCGCCCGATGCATCCGGCTGCGCAAACATCGTCTCGGCGAGCTTCTCCAGGCTGTCGCTCCAATGGATTGTCGGCGTCATCGCGATTAGCATTTGATTTCCACGCGCTTGCCTTTGCGCGAGCTTTCGATCGCGCCGAAGACCATTGCGAGGGATTTGATGTTGTCGTGGCATTCGCCTTGCGGAATGGGACCGCCGTCGAGCGCCGCGAGAAATTCCGCCAACGCGCCGCTCATGGTCGGGGGCGTCGGCACGGGATCGACGGCGCAGGGCGCGGTGGGATGCTGGAAGCCGGCGGCTTCCGAAACCACCTCGCCCGCAGGCGGCTGGTCGCGCGCATACACGACCGCCCCCTGTTCGCCGATCAAACGCCAATCGCCATGCCAGGAAGTTGAAAAGCCGTTGGCGCACCAGCTTCCCGCATACGTGAAGACGATCCCGTCGAACATCTCGAAAATGCAGGACGCGGCGGCATCGCCCTGGTACCAGGAGCCTTGCGGATTGAACTCCTTGGCATAGACGGCGACCGGATCCGCCCGACTGAACATCCGGGCGAGGTCGAAATGGTGGATGGCCATGTCGAGAATGAGCGGACTGTCCATCTCGTCGCGAAAACCGCCAAAGTGCGCGCCAATGTAGAACGAACAGTTCAAGGACGTCAGCGCGCCGAACCTCCCCGAAGCGACAAAACGCGCAATCCCCTCGTGAAAACGCTCGTAGCGCCGGGATTGCGAAACCATGTACAGCTTCCCGGACTCCTCCGAAGCCCTGACCATCCGCCGAGCCTGGGCCATGGACGTCGCCATCGGCTTTTCCCCAAGAACGGGATACCCCGCACGCAATGCCGTGCACGTGACCGAACAATGCGCCTCGGGAACCGTCAAATCGAGCACGAAATCGGGCTTGATCGTCCTGAGCGTCTTTTTCAAGTCGGTCGAGATGACGGGGGACAGCGCATGTTTCCCGGCCTGATTCCGGGCGTTCCCGGGATTGATGTCGACGATCCCGGCCACTTCGACCCCTGCCGCGACCAACACGGGGAACCACGCATTGGAAATTCCCCCGGCGCCAACCACAACTGTTTTCATAGTGCTCGACTCCAAAAGCGGCGGCCTGTCGCAACGACCACCCCATCCTCATTCGATTTGCAAGGCTTAATCATTCATCATTTCTCCATGCGACGCCCGAATCTTACTTCCCGCCACCCCGCCTTGTCCAGTGAAATCCACATTTTCAGGGGTCTGTCCCTTATTCTTCGTGTTTTGAACTAGCCAATGTGACGCTTATGCTCGCTCAACTCGCCGCCACCACGGGTTTTCAGGGGTCTGTCCCTTATTTTCCTGCCACAATCTGCGACCAGCCGAGCCGAGGACGGCGGGCTCCAGCGTTTTCGAATCGTACACGTTCCCGTACACGCCCCCCTTCATTTGCGTTTTCACGAACGGGTACCGCTTCGCTGGGAACGGGTACGTGAACGGCTCCATGGCGAACGGCCACGCCGAGGACGGCGGGCTCCAGCGCAAAGGCGCTTCGTTCGCTTGTCACGGGCGGAGTCGACACCCTGCCACCCACTGGTATAAACACCCCCGCACGCCTGTTGGTAAGTTGGCCGGGGGGCCTTCAAAGCCCCTTGAGGCCCAACTTATCAACAGGGCTGGGGGTGGAAATGAGTTTCTTTTTGCTACTTTTT